>JBBKXP010000412.1:0-13371 GCA_037969545.1 Paracoccaceae bacterium
ATCGGCGCGGCAATGGCTCCGATTCCGAATATGGCGTTCAGCAGTCCGACCATCCCCGGCCCACGGTCGCCGAATTCTGCCAGAAACCGGCGGTTCTGGATGGTCGAGATCAGACCGAACCCCGCGCCCAGCAAACAGACCCCAACCAATACGCCGCCCCACCCCGGTTGCGCCGCAACCAACGCACCGCCGATCGCCAGCATCGCCAGCGCAAACCGCGTTGTCAGCCAGCGCAGGTCGAAAATACCCGCAAAGACGAACACGAAGGCGCCAACCCCATGCGCGCTCAGCAGTTGGCTGCCTTGTCCGTCAGCCAGATCGAACGCACGCCGATAAACCGGCAATGCGACGCCATAAAGCGCAGGAAGCGCCCCGATCAACACAAAGCTGAGTGCACCGGTGATGAACAACCGGCCGGGATTTGCGACAGTCACATCAGGTCCAGTCCAGCACGACCTTGCCGGATGACCCCGACAGCATCGCCCCGAATCCGTCGCGGAAATCGTCGACCTTGAAGCGATGGGTGATGACCTTGCGCACATCCAGCCCATTCTCCAGCATCGCGATCATCTTGTACCAAGTCTCGAATATCTCGCGGCCATAGACGCCCTTGATGGTGATCGCCTTGAAAACGATCCGGCTCCAGTCAACCGGGCTTTTCCCTGGCGGGATGCCCAACAGGGCGATGCGGCCACCCATCACAAGGCTCTCGACCATCTGGTCAAGTGCCCGCTGGTTCCCCGACATCTCAAGTCCGACATCGAACCCTTCTTTCATCTTCAAACCAGACACTATGCTGGCCAAATCCTGCGTTCCGACGTTAACCGGCGTCAGGTCCGTAACCTGTGCCGCAAGGTCCAGACGGTCTTGGTTGACGTCGGTGATCACCACATGCCGCGCCCCGACATGCCGCGCCACGGCGGCGGCCATGATGCCGATGGGCCCGGCCCCGGTAATCAGCACATCCTCGCCCACCAGATCGAATGACAGGGCGGTGTGAACAGCATTGCCCAGCGGGTCGAGGATCGCACCGATCTCGTCATCAATCGCATCGGGCAGCGGCACCACGTTAAAGGCGGGTAGCCGCAAATATTCGGCGAACGCGCCCTGTTCGTTGACGCCAATACCACGTGTTCCGGGGTCCAGATGAAACTTGCCCGCCCGCGACTGGCGGGACTTCTTGCCGATCAAATGGCCTTCGCCGCTGCACCGCTGGCCAATCTCCAGCCCTTCGACGTTCTTCCCCAGTTCCACGATGGTCCCGGCGAATTCGTGCCCCGTGATCATCGGCACCGGAACGGTTTTCGACGCCCAGTCGTCCCAGTTCCAGATATGGATATCG
The DNA here is from genome assembly GCA_037969545.1 of Paracoccaceae bacterium. GTDB lineage: Bacteria > Pseudomonadota > Alphaproteobacteria > Rhodobacterales > Rhodobacteraceae > JBBKXP01. Next base: position 1,343 of record JBBKXP010000412.1, read on the forward strand.
GTGCCGCAGATGCCGGTCTTGTTGACGCGGATCAACACATCGTCGGGGCCGATTTCCGGCACCGGCGCACGGGTCATCCACAGCCCGACCTCAGGTTTCGATTTCTCCAGCGCCTTCATTTCCTTGCTCATGCCAGAACCCCCGTATCGTGGCCTGCCTGGGCGAATTTGGCCAATGCAGTATCGAGATCCGCGATCGGCAAGGCTGCGTTCATCTGGGTGCGGATGCGGGCGCGACCTTTGGGGACCACGGGGAAAAAGAAGCCCGAGACATAGACGCCAAGATCGAACAGCCGCGCCGCCATCGCTTGCGCCTTGGGCGCATCATAGAGCATGACCGGGATGATCGGGTGTTCGCCCGCCAACAGATCGAACCCGGCTTTGGTCAGGCCCTCGCGCCAGTGCGCGGCGTTGGCGAACAGGCTTGCGCGCAGGTCGTCGCCGTCCTCGACCAGCCGGATCGCCGCGATTCCGGCGGCGACGACGGCGGGCGGCAGGGCGTTGGAAAACAGATAGGGGCGGGCCCGCTGGCGCAGCAGGTCGATTACCGCTTGCGGCCCGGCGATGTAGCCGCCGATGGCGCCACCCAGCGCCTTGCCCAAAGTCCCGGTAATAACGTCGGCTCTGACCCCGAAATGTGCCGGAGTGCCCGCCCCCTTCGGCCCCATGAACCCGGTTGCGTGGCAATCATCGACCATCAGCAAGGCGTCATAACGATCGGCCAAAGCACGGATCGCGGGCAGATTGGCCAGATAGCCGTCCATGCTGAACACACCATCGGTGGCGATCATGATATGCCGCGCCCCATCGGCGCGGGCGGCTTTCAACTGGGTCTCGAGATCGTCCATGTCGCTGTTGGCGAACCGATACCGCTTCGCCTTGCAAAGCCGGATGCCGTCGATGATCGACGCGTGGTTCAGGGCATCGGAAATGACCGCGTCCTCTGACCCCAAAAGCGGCTCGAACAAGGCGCCATTGGCGTCAAAACAGGCGGCGAACAGGATGCTGTCGTCATGTCCCAGAAACGCGGCAAGCCGCTGTTCCAGCACCCGGTGCAGGTCTTGGGTGCCACAGATGAACCGGACTGACGCCATGCCGAAACCCTGCTGGTCGAGCGCCTGTTTGGCGGCGGCGATCAGGTCAGGGTGATCGGCCAGCCCCAGATAGTTGTTGGCACAGAGGTTGATCATATCGCGCCCGCCGACCTTGATATGTCCCCCTTGCGGGGAAGAAATCTCGCGTTCGGTCTTCCACAGACCTTCGGCGCGGATTTCGGTCAGACGGGATTCGATATCAGTCAGAAAGGCGGACATGGCGGGCCTCGTTCTTGCCGCCACGTTGGGGTGGCGCAGCGTGTTCGGGTCGCTAGACTAGTGCCAGAAAATCAGGGGAGCTACCATGACCGAAATCGTAATTCTGGGCGGTGCGCGCACCGCAATCGGCACCTTCGGCGGCGCATTGGCGGGGGTGCCGCCGATTGATCTGGGCACGACGGCGGCCAAGGCGGCGCTGGATCGGGCAGGGGTGCGCGGAGACCAGATCGGCCATGTCGCCTTTGGCCATGTCATCAACACCGAACCCCGCGACATGTATCTCAGCCGCGTTGCCGCGATGCAGGCCGGTGTGCCCGAAACGACCCCTGCGATGAACGTCAACCGCCTGTGCGGGTCGGGCGTGCAGGCCATCGTGTCCATTGTTCAGGCGCTGCAACTGGGCGATGCCGAATTCGGTCTGGCGGGCGGGGCCGAGAACATGAGCCGGTCGCCCTATATCAATTCCGATCAGCGGTGGGGCGCAAAAATGGGCGATATCACCACCCGTGACATGATGCTGGGGGCGCTGAACTGTCCGTTCGGCACCGGCCACATGGGGATCACGGCCGAGAATGTGGCGGCCGAACATGGCATTACGCGTCAGATGCAGGATGAATTTGCCGTCGAAAGCCAGAAGCGGGCAGCCAAGGCAATCGCGGCAGGGCATTTCGCCGACCAGATCACCCCGGTGCAGGTACGCGTCAAACGCGACATGGTGGATTTCGTCACCGACGAGCATCCCAAGGCAACCACGGTTGAAACCTTGGCAGGTCTGCGTCCGGTATTTCAGAACGACGGCACCGTGACCGCGGGCAACGCCAGCGGGATCAACGACGGTGCGGGGGCGGTGGTTCTGGCAACGATGAAAGCTACCGAAAAGGCCAAGTTAGAGCCTGCTTTCCGGGTTATCGGCTATGCCCACGCCGGGGTCCGCCCCGAGGTCATGGGTATCGGCCCAGTGCCTGCTGTTCAGGCATTGCTGGCGCGCACAGGCCTCAAAGCCGGTGATTTCGACGTGATTGAAAGCAACGAGGCCTTCGCAGCGCAGGCGCTGGCGGTGTCCAAAAAGCTGGACTTTGATCCCGCCAGGGTCAACCCGAACGGCGGCGCAATCGCGCTAGGCCACCCGGTTGGTGCGACCGGGGCGATCATCACCGTCAAGGCGATGTATGAATTGCAGCGCACAGGTGGCAAACGGGCGCTGATCACCATGTGCATCGGCGGCGGGCAGGGCATCGCGCTGGCAATCGAAAGACTGTAACGCCACCGTCGCAGCCCCGGATTCACTCCGGGACTGCGTCGCAACAGCCTAGCGCAGTTCCACCCGCGCCTGGGCGGTTTGCCCGCGTCCGTCGATCACGGTAATCGCCGAAAATCCCGCCCCCAGATTGGACAGGTCGATCTGGCGGTTGTAGGTCGTGCCGACAGCCGCACCGTTGGCGAGCCAGGTAAATGGCGCAATGCCGTCGCGGACCTTGGCGATCAGATCCGCGCCCTCGATCACCGCGCCATCCGGCGGAAAGGCGATGCGCGGGCCGTCGCTGGCGATGACTTCGCCGCGCGGGCGGAACCGTTGCAAAGGCAGTGGTAACTGGGCGGTTGGCAAGAGAAGGGTCGCAGGCGGCGGGGCCGAGATCGGGTCGATCCGGGTTTTCACCCGCGCGAAGGCCGCGAACATCACGGGGGCGGCCAATTCACCGCCAAACGCGCCCGGCACCGGCGTTCCGTCGGCGCGGCCCATCCAGACTCCGACCACATGCCGTCCGTCGAAACCGATCGCCCAGGCGTCGCGGTGGCCGTAGCTGGTGCCGGTTTTGTAGGCGATCCCGGTGCCGGTGACGCCTGCGGGGCGGGGGACTTGCAACAGGATGTCGGCGATTTCCCACGCGGCGACGTCGCCTAGGACGCGGGCCGGCGAGAATCCCGGCGTTTCGACACTATTCCAGCGTAAGTCGACGCTTTGACCGTGGTTACCAATGGCGACGTAAAGTCGCATCAGGTCTTCCAGCGTCAACCCAATCCCGCCCAGCGCGATCGCCAGACCGGGCTTGCCACCGGGAACAACGGGCACCGCCCCGGCGCGGTGCAGCCCCGCAATCAGGTGCTGCGGCCCCATTGCGTCGGTCAGCGCGACGGCGGGGATATTCAACGACAGTTGCAGCGCCGTGCGCACCCGCAGGTCGCCGCGAAAAAGCCCGTCGAAATTCTGCGGCGCGTAGCCGTTGAAATCGGTCGGGCGGTCGACGATCAGGGTTTCGGGATGGGCAAGCCCCTGATCGAAGGCCAGCCCGTAGATCAGCGGCTTCAGGGTCGATCCGGGCGACCGCAACGCCTGCGTCATATCGACGAACCCGGCGTTGGTGTCCGCCCGGTAACCATCCGACCCGACCGACGCGAGGATCTCGCCGGTGCGGTGATCCGCCACCATGATCGCCACCTGCACCCGGTCGCTGCGCCGGGCGGTCGCCTGCTGCGCCAGCGCCTCGAGCCGCGCTTGCAAACGGCCGTCGAGCGTCGTCATATGTCGCCCGGTCAACGGATGAGCGGCCAGTGCCCGATCGGCCAGATGCGCAGCGAGGCTCGGGAAATCACTGCGGCGGGCCGGAACAGACTCTGTTTTTGCAGCCTCGGCGCTGGTGGCGCTGACGATCCCGTCACGTGTGGCGCGGTCGATCACCCGGTTGCGGGCTGTCGTCGCGGTGCCGACATGGCGGTCAGGGCGGCGGGTTTCAGGTGATTGCGGCAACGCAACGAGCAGCGCGGCTTGCGCCGGGGTCAGGCGGCGGGGCGGTTTGCCAAAGTAGGCATAGGACGCAGCGCGGACTCCTTCGATATTGCCACCGAACGGGGCGCGGTTCAGATACAACGTCAGGATCTCGGCCTTGGTCAGCCGCCGTTCCAGCGCCAATGCAACCCTGATCTGGCGCAATTTTCCCGGCCACGATCCGGTGCCGGAGTCTTCCAACAGACGCGCCACCTGCATCGTCAGGGTCGATCCGCCGGAAACTACCTGACCGTTCCACAGCGCCTGAATCACCGCCCGTGCCATTGCCACCGGATCGGCCCCGGCGTGGTCGTAAAACCGCTTGTCCTCGAATCGCACCAGCATGGCGACATAGGCCGGATCGACCGCATCAAGGCCGATCGCCAGCCGCCAGCGTCCGTCAGCCACTGTATAGGCGCGCAAAAGGTCGCCGTTGCGATCCAGCACTTCGGCCCCGGTTTCGGCGATCAGCGGCGGCAGGACCGTCGCGTCGATCCACCCGTCGACGCCGTCCCGCGCGGCCCCGGCGCCGAACAGGGCCAGGGCGACCAGCCCCACAAGGCGGGCAGCACGGGTCATTCGGCGACAGTCACCTGACCGGCATCAGTGCGGGCGCGCATCTGCGGGCGATACATGTCCTCGACCGACGCGGCGGGGTGGTGGAACGCACCCGGCGACACAGCGCGGACGATATAGGCGAGTTGGAACGGCTGATCAGACCGCCAATCGACCGCCGCAAGAAAGCGATCGCTGCGAAATTCTGCATTCTGTGCCTGCACCGGATCAAGCCAGTCAAGTTTGCGGATATCGCCGCCTTGCAGCAAGTTCGGATTGTCGATCTCGAACCCCGCCGGCAATGGATCGGAAACCATCAATCGCGCCTCTTGCCGGCCAAATGGCTGCACCGTCAGCACGGTGACCAGACGCGTGCCGACCGGCACATCGCCAAGCGACATCGGTTGACCATCAAGGGTGTAAAAGTCACGCTGGATTGCATAGCCGTTGCCGCTCGCCGGTTCGTTATCGGTGGGAACGCCAAAGGTTGTGACGGTCAGTTCGGTCGCCGTCTGCCCGGTATTGACGACGCGGATCGCGCCGGTTGTTGTCTGATCTTCGAGCACCCGGACCAGTGGCCCGGTCGGCACCACCCCGTCAATGGTCAGCCCGGTCGCTCGCAGGTCGCGGATCAGCGCATTCGCCGCCAGCAGCGTCCAGGTTGCCTCTTGTGTCGAGACTGCCCCCCCGGCACCTGCCAGCCGTTGTTCAAGAGTATCGCGGTCGATGGCCGTGCTGCCCGCCTCGATGGCGAGTGACAGCACGCCGGCGGCGTCGCGCCGGTTGGTGCCATAATCGATCCGCCAGACGGATTCTTCGGTGCTGCCAAAGCGCGCCAGCATCAACCGGCTGGCAGCGCCAAACATTGCATCGGCCCGGGTCTGATCGCCATAAAAGGCGAGCGCGGCGCCCAGTTGCGCCGCCCCCAGCGGCGTCGTGAACGCAGCCGCTTTTTCGTCGGCATAGTATCGCAGATCGCCAACCGATGCCGCGCCTTCACGGGCGAGAACCATCAGCGCATAGGCCAATTCCTCGCCGCCATTGTCAAAGTCCGGGGCATAGTTCACCTGATTGCGCAGGTTGTCGATCGCGTTCGCAAAAGCAATGTCAGGCACCACATGGCCATTGCGCCGTGCCTGCGACAGGAAATCGGTGACATAGGCATCCAGCCACAGATCGCCCGAATCGGGATACCAGAGGCCGAAAGCGCCGTTGGATGACTGGTTCGCCAGCACCGCCAGAATCGCCTCGTCGATGCGCTGCGACAACTGGCCGTCGGTCGCCAGCCCCATCGCCACCGCCACGTCGTTGAAATAGATCAGCGGTAGTGCCCGGCTGGTGATCTGTTCGGTGCAGCCATAGGGGTAGCGATCCAGCGCATTCAGCAGCCCCGGCGCATCGAAACGGGCCAGCGGCCCGACCGACATTGTTGCAGATCCGGTACCGCGCACCAGACCGGCAAAGACCTGACTGTCAAAGCTGAATGTATCGCCCGCCGCGAGGGTAAACCGCGACTGACGGCTGATCTCGGGGTCGTTGACGACGACCGGGACGGTCAGGGTCTTGGTCAATTCCTTGCCGTCCGGCGTCGTCACCGTCACTGCGATCGACTGGGTGCCCGGATCGACCGCGCCAAACGGCAGGCTGAAGGTTTGTTTGCCGCCGTCGGCCAGCATGAACGTCGCCGGGACGGTCTGCCCGCCCAATGCCAACCCGTCAGCCGCAACCGACAGCCCCATTTCGCCTGCCGGACCATCGGCATGGACGATTTCCAGCAGTATCCGCGAGGTATCGCCGGGCGCCATGAACCGCGGCACCGAAGCGGTGACGACAACCGGATCGCGCACGATCACGTCTGCCGCCGCCTGCCCGACCCCCTTGCCCGACCAAGCAACGGCCATCAGCCGGACGGTGCCGTTGAAGGCCGGCAAGTCAAAGTGGAACGCGGCCTGTCCCGAGGCATCCACCGCCATCGGCCCGCTGAAATAGGCGACCAGTTCTTCGGTCGGCGGCGGCGATTGCAGGCCCATCTGTGCCATCGCGTCGCCGCCCGATCGAACGCTGCCCATCGCCCCGTTCATTCCGTCGATCAACCGCCCGTAAACGTCACGCAGTTCCATCCCCAGTTTGCGTTGGCCGAAATAATAGTCTTGCGGATCGGGGCTGGCGAAGGCTGTCAGGTTCAGGATGCCGACATCGACAGCGGCCAGCGTCACATAGGCGGTATCGCCCGTCGCCACGCCATTTACCTGCACTGCAACGTCCAGCGGCCCCCGCGGTCGCACATTGGCGTTCCAGTCAACCGAAACGTCCAGCGCCTTGTCGCCCGGATCGACCCTCGCATAGCCGAGGCCAAGCGCGCGGGACGGGTTGCGGCTGTTCGCCACGTCCATCGGGCGGATCACCGTCGCGCTGACATAGGCACCGGCCCCCCATTCGTCGGTAACAGTCAGCGGGATCAGGTTTTCACCGGCGGTGACAGGCACCGATTCCATGTGGATCAGGTGGTTCGACATCACGGTGACAACAGCCACCCCGGCCTCGCGCGGGACGATCCGGAATGTCGCGGTATCGCCGATGGCATAGGCGGGTTTGTCGAGTGATGTCTCGAGCAGATCGGGTGTCGCAGATGCATCGGCAGGAGCATACCAGCCTGCGTAGAAATCGCTGGCGGCGGCGACGTAAGGGCCATCGGTGCGTTCGACGACGATCTCGTATTGGCCCCATTCGACGTTGCCACCGACCACGACCGGAGTGTCGCCAAGCGTTGCTCTGCCAGTCGCAACACGCTCGCGGGTCGTCACCGGTTCCCAGTTCCAGTTGCCGTTCAGCGAATACCAGGTGTAGCGGGTGTTCACCCGGTTCAGGGTCCATTGCACCTGCATCGGTTCCGCCGAAAGGTCGGGGGCAAGGCCGATCAGGCTGAATTCGGCGCGGGCATTTTCGCCCAATACCTCGTCAAACGCCGGTTTGATTCCGATCATCGGGCCATCGGGCAGGATCGGGGCGGTCAGACGACGTTCGACAGGCCGCCCCGATCCTTCGGACACCCGTGCAGTGACGCGCAGTTCCAGCGGGTGACCGGGCGCGTTGATCTGCGGCATATCGACACTGACAAGGCTGAGCCCGTTTTCGTCGGTGCGATCGCCATTCAGATAGCTGATCTCGGAAGTGTCGGGGTCGTCGTAGCGCCCAAATGTGTAGCCGGGAAAGGCGGTTAGGGTGTCGACAGGGCGCAGCAGCGTCTCACCCTCGATCGCCAGATCGGCGGCTTTCGGGCCGAACAGGTATCTGGCGTCGATGGTCAGCGTCGGGACATCGCCGATGCGAATCGCGTCCGGCAGGGAAAGCTCAAAGTCGATGCGTTCCGGCAGAAAATCCTCGACCAGCACGCTGCGCGTCGCCAGCGCAGGCGCATCCATGTCGGCCTTGACGGCGATCTGCCAGGTCCCGCGCGGCGCGTTTCCGGCGACGGGCATGGCGAAGACATGACCCCCGGCGACGTCGTTGGTGTCGGTGATCCGGCTGTATTCGACGCCATCGGGGCGAGACAGGATCGCCGTCAGCGGCACGCCGGGCAACGCCTGCGCTGCGGCATCGCGCATCAGGGCCGTCAGATAGATCGTCTCGCCCGCCCGGTAGGCACCCCGGTCAGTGGTCAGGAATACGTCGATGGGTCCAGCGGGTTCGCGCCCCTCGACGCCCCGGTCGGACAGATCGAAAGCCGGATCGGTCAGCGACAGGAACGCCATGTCATTGGCCTTTTCCACCACCACCAGCGCCGGGCGACTGGACGCCAGCCCGCGGGTCAGCCCGGCAGCGAAACGCGCCACGCCCTCAGCATCGGTCGTCGTGGCGCCCAGCACCGCGTTCGCCTCGGACAACAGCGTGACCTTGGCACCCGGTGTCGCCGCAGCATCGCCAAGACCGCGCACCAGGACCGTCAGGCCGTCGGTGCCCAGCATCGTGGCAACCCCGAGATCTGACAGGATGAACCACTGGGTCGCCGCCGGTTCTTCGTAGGGATCGGCGCCGGGATAGCTGGCGGACAGCACATAGACGCCCGAGGGCGCACCTTGCAGGGCCGCATCCAACGGCACGCGGGTCAGCATGTCCTTGTTCAGGTCGCGCCGGACCGTGGCGGTGCCGGTCCAGACATCCTCGGCCATCTGATCGGCGAAATAATCCTCATTCCACTGATACAGCGGCCGGTTGAACAATCCTTCCTGCATGGTGCGGATGATGTTGCGGTCGCTCATCCGGCGCAGTTTCAGCGTCACCTCGTCCAGGTTCACGGTTTCGATCGGCAGTGCGATATCGCTGGTGCGCGGCAGCACGTAGGCGCGGCTGGTAAAGCGGACGGCGGGGGAGCGGTCGCGGACGTAAGAGTTCAGTTCGACCGGGCGGGCCAGTTTTTCACCCGACGCGGCGGGCAGGCCTTCACGCAGGACAATGCGATAGCGCTGGCCATGTTCGACACCATCGATGCACAACTGGCCATCGTTCACCTCAACGGTCAGTTTCGGGTCGGGTAGCTGGACGAACGGGGTATAGTCGACCCCGGCCTTTGCCAGTTCCTGATTGAACACGGCGCAAATGCGCGGTGTCGCGCTGTCGCTTTCAATCTGGGAATTGCTGACCTGAAAACCATATTTGGCGATGGCAGAGTCGAGAAGCGTCTCGGTGTCGCGGCGAAACTGGATGTCCTGCGCCAGACGCAGGGCCGGGATCATGTCGCGGCCACGCCCGATCATGTCGAACGTCCGCGCCATATCGGCAAGTGCGCTAGCGCGGGTGTCGTCATCTCGCGCACGCAGATAGGCGTTGATCGTCGCGGGCAGGGCGCGGGATCTGGCCTGTTGCTGATCGGCATTGCCTTGCGGCATCGCCCGCCCTAGGGCGGCGTAATCAAGCCACAGATCGGCGGTATCTGTCACGGCCAGCGCCGCGCCTGTCAGCCGCAGCGCACCCAGGAAATCACCCGACAGTTGGCGCGCCCGCGCCGCAATCAGCAGATCACCGGGCAGGGTTTCGTCAGTCGCATGGGTGCGACCAAGATCGGTGGCGACCTGCCGGGCAAATTCAAGATCGCCCGGATCAAGGAAATCCAGATCGCCCGCCCGGGCCGCAGCGTTTTGCAACACGGCCGGATCGGTAAGATAGACCCGCGCTGACACGGCACCAGCGTAGGGCTGCACATCGTTCATGCCGCCTTTGGGAAAGCACGAATTCGACCGTTGATTGAATGTGAACGCGGCGCATTGCGTATTGGCAAGACAGGCCGCCTGACAGGCATCCAGCGTCGTATCGAAAATCGTCTGCAGATCGCCGCCGGGAAAATCGACATCGCGGGAAATTGCGACATGCCGGTCGGGCACAAGGTCCTGCGCCAAGCTCTGCGTGCAAAGAACCGCAAGAATGATCGTCAGAAAATAGGTGCGCATCGACAAACCTCCCAAAGGCAACCGGCTGCGCTGACGCTCGCATGGCCGGGACCGATTTGGCAATTGCCCTGATGTGCACATGCGGGTGGGGATTTCCCCACTTTTCCTCGGTCTGCCTGCCGGTTCACCCGGCCCGCAGAACCTCCAGAAAGGCGGCGCCGAACCTGTCGGCATGCCTGTCCCCGATCAAACGGGCCAGCGCACCGGCGTCGGGATCGCGCAACTGTGCCACCTTGGCCAACTGCGATGCCGTGCAGGTCATCGGTTTGCCGGCGCCGTCCGGCCCCCGGTTCAGGTCGGCCTGGACGTCCAACAGGCGGTCATAGACGTTGCCTGCGTCACGTCCGGCCAGCTTGCGCCGTTGCGGGTGAATGTCGGGCTGCGTGCCAGCGACCACTTCAAGGAAAACCCGCCCGTAGCTTTCAAGCTTTTTTGCCCCGACACCACTGATCCGCGCCATATCGTCCAGCGTCATGGGTCGGGTTTCGGCCATTTCGATCAGGGTTTTATCGGTAAAGATGATGTAGGCGGGGGCGTTCGCCGCCTCGGCCAAGGCCCGGCGTTTGGCCTTGAGTGCCGAAAGCAGCGGTGCGTCTTCGTCGCTCACCAGTGTGTGCACCTTCGGCCCGGATCCCCTGGCGGCACGGATGCTGTCGCTCCGCAACTCTATCGTCGCCTCGCCCCGCAGGATCGGACGCGCCTTGTCCGTCATCCGCAACGCACCGTGGCGTTCTGAATCGGGGCGCATCAGGTCACGCCCCATCATCTGTCGGAAAATCGCCTGCCACTGGCGTTTGTCATAATCCTTGCCCACCCCGTAGGTCGGCAGGTTGGCGTGGCCGCGTTCGCGGATCTTGTCGGTATTGGCCCCCAACAGGATGTCGATCAGATGGCCCGCGCCGAACCATTCGTCGGTCCGCAGCGCCGCCGAAAGGGCCATCCGCACCGCCGTCGTTGCATCGAAAACCTCGGGCGGTTTGTCGCACATGTCGCAATAGCCGCAGGGTGCAGGGTCTTCGCCGAAATAGCGCAGCAATTGTTGGCGCCGACAGCCCAGCGCCTCGGCCAGTCCCAGCAGCGCGTTCAGGCGGCCATGATCGGCGGCACGGCGTTCGGGCGGTGCGAGACCTTCGTCGATCTGCTGGCGGCGATAGCGGATGTCGTCGGGGCCGAACAGGGTCAGGGTTTCGGCGGGCGCGCCGTCGCGCCCGGCGCGACCGATTTCCTGATAATAGCTTTCGATGGATTTCGGCAGGTCGGCGTGGGCGACCCAGCGGATATCGGGTTTGTCCACGCCCATGCCAAAGGCCACCGTGGCGACGACGATCAGTCCGTCGTCCTGCTGAAACCGGCGTTCGACTTCACGCCGCGCTTCCGGGTCGATCCCGGCGTGATACGCGCAGGCCACATGGCCCGCCTGATCCAGCGCCTGCGCCAGCGTTTCGGTCTTGGCCCGGGTGCCGCAATAGACAATGCCCGACTGGCCCTTGCGGGCGGCGGCAAAGGCCATGATCTGCTGACGCGGGCTGTCCTTGACGGCAAAGGTCAGATGGATGTTGGGCCGATCGAAGCCGCGCAAGAAAATGGCGGGCGGGACGCCGTCGAACAGCTTTTCCACGATCTCGTCACGGGTTTCGGCATCGGCGGTGGCGGTAAAGGCCGCCAAAGGCACGTCGAGCGCCCGCCGCAATTCGCCGATCCGCAGGTAGTCTGGGCGAAAATCGTGGCCCCATTGGCTGACGCAATGCGCCTCGTCAACCGCGATCATCGTCACCCCGGCCTGCACCAGCATCCGCTGTGTGCCGCCAGACGCAAGCCGTTCAGGCGCCATGTAAAGCAGTTTCAGCGCACCACTTTCCAGCGCCCGCCAAACGGCGTCAGTTTCTTCTTCGGTATTGCCCGAGGTCAGCGCGCCCGCACTGACGCCGTCCGCCTGCAGGGCGCGAACCTGATC
>JBBKXP010000413.1:0-7611 GCA_037969545.1 Paracoccaceae bacterium
GCGCAGGATCGCCTCGATTTCGGCCGTGGCGGCGCCGTCGAGGTTGGCGCAGGGTTCGTCGAGGAACAGCACCTGCGGGGCGGTGATCAGGGCGCGGGCCAGGGCCATCTTCTGGCGCTCGCCGCCAGAAAGGTTGGCGCAATCCAGATCGGCGCGGTCGGCCAGCCCGACCTTTGCCGCCATCAGGTCGGCGGCGGTGCGGGTCTGTTTGCGGTTCTGCCCGGCCAGTTGCAGCGGAAAGGCGATGCTGTCGCGCACGTTGCGGCGCATGAGGATCGGGGTCTGGAAGACAAACGCTTGCGCGGCACGGGCCTGATCAAGCGGGACGGCCCATTTGATCCGGCCCCCCTGCAGCCGCTCCAGCCCGTGCATGGCCCGCAGCAGCGCGGTCTTGCCGGCGCCGTTCGGCCCCAGAACAATGGTGATGCCCTGCCCCGCGATGGTCATCGACAGCGGCCCGAGAATCTGCTTGCCCTGACGGCGCAGCACGATGTCGGTGAGGGTGAGGGGCAGAATGGGCGCTACCATGTGCGCCCCCGTTCGGTGCGCGACAGCATATGCAGCGCCAGGTTCACCGCGATCGCCAGACCGATCAGGACGAACCCCAGCGCCAGCGCCATTGCAAACGCGCCCTTGCCAGTTTCCAACGCAATCGCCGTGGTCAGCACCCGGGTCACATGGTCGATGTTGCCGCCGACGATCATGATCGCCCCGACTTCGCCAATCGCCCGTCCGAACCCGGCCAATGCAGCGGTGAGCAGTGCACGGCGAGCGTCCCACAGCAGGGCCCTGATCCGCTGTCCCCGCGTTGTGTTCAGCGAAATCAGCAGGTCGTGGTAGTCGGCCCATAGATCGCGGATCGCCTGATGCGCGATGGACGCGATGATCGGCGTGATGATAATGACCTGCGCGATGATCATCGCCGTCGGGGTGAATAGCAGGCCGAACACGCCCAGCGGGCCAGATCGCGAGAACAGAACGTAAACGATCAAGCCGACTACCACCGGCGGCAGACCCATCAGCGCGTTCATCAGCGCCACAGCGGCGCGTCGAAACCGAAACCGGCTGACCGCCAGAAACGCCCCGAACGGCAGTCCTAGCGCAACGGCGATCAGGGTCGCGGTGACCGTCACCTGCATTGACCGGGCGGTAATTTCCACCAAATCGGCGTCAAGGCGGACGATCATCTGCGCCGCCCCGACCAGTCCTGCCCAGATATTGTCCATCACCGCCCCCTGCCCGCGTTCCCTAGCAAGCCCGCCGAGGCGGCTAAAGCGGCAAATCGTCATCCCGGTGGCGATTTCCGGCAACGCATCACAATAGTTCAGAGTCCTGTTTACCCCGGGTCACAAAGTTCCTACAAAATGCTGCAGGTGCAAAAGGAGATCGTTCCGCATGGCCGAATTCAAGAAAATCCTGATCGCCAACCGGGGTGAAATTGCAATCCGGGTCATGCGGGCCTGCAACGAGATGGGCAAACGCACTGTTGCGGTCTTTGCCGAAGAGGACAAGCTGGGTCTGCACCGATTCAAGGCCGACGAGGCATACCGGATCGGCGAGGGTCTGGGTCCGGTCGCCGCTTATCTGTCGATCCCGGAAATCATCCGGGTGGCTAAGATGGCCGGAGCTGATGCGATCCACCCCGGCTATGGCCTGCTGTCGGAGAACCCTGATTTCGTCGATGCCTGCACGGACGCCGGGATCACCTTTATCGGCCCCAAGGCACAGACGATGCGCGAGTTAGGCGACAAGGCCAGCGCCCGGCAGGTCGCCATTGCCGCCGGGGTGCCGGTAGTGCCTGCGACGGACGTGCTGGGCGACGACATGAAAGTGATCAAGAAAAAGGCGGCCAAAGTCGGCTATCCGCTGATGCTCAAAGCGTCATGGGGCGGTGGCGGGCGCGGGATGCGGCCGATCTACAAGGAAAGCGAGCTTGAGGAGAAGGTCCGCGAGGGGCGGCGCGAGGCCGAAGCGGCGTTCGGCAACGGCGAAGGCTACCTTGAAAAGATGATCGAGCGCGCCCGTCATGTCGAGGTGCAGATCCTGGGCGACAGCCAGGGCACTATCTATCACCTGTGGGAGCGCGATTGTTCCGTGCAGCGGCGCAACCAGAAAGTCGTCGAACGCGCCCCGGCCCCCTATCTGTCCGAGGCCCAGCGCGAACATATCTGCAATCTGGGCAAGAAGATTTGCCAGCACGTGAATTACGAATGCGCGGGCACTGTCGAATTCCTGATGGATATGGATTCGGGCGAATTCTTTTTCATCGAGGTGAACCCCCGCGTTCAGGTCGAACATACGGTCACCGAGGAGGTCACGGGCATCGACATCGTTCGCGCCCAAATCCTGATTGCCGAGGGCAAATCGCTGACCGAGGCGACCGGCTGTGCCTCGCAATACGACGTCAAGCTGGATGGTCACGCGCTGCAATGCCGGGTCACCACCGAAGACCCGATGAACAACTTCATCCCGGATTATGGGCGAATCCAGATGTATCGGTCTGCCACCGGCCCGGGAATCCGACTGGATGGCGGCACGGCCTATTCGGGCGCGGTGATCACGCGCTATTATGACAGCCTGCTCACCAAGGTTACGGCACGTGCGCCGACCCCGGAAATGGCGATTGCGCGTATGGACCGGGCGTTGCGCGAATTCCGAATTCGCGGGGTGTCGACCAATATCGCCTTTGTCGAAAACCTGTTGAAACATCCGACATTTCTGAACAACCAGTACACCACGACGTTCATCGACAAGACGCCGGAGTTGTTCAATTTCAAGAAACGTCGCGACCGGGCAACCAAGATCCTGACCTATATCGCCGACATTACGGTGAACGGGCATCCCGAAACCCAGGGTCGCCCGAAACCTGCGGCCGAACTGAAATTGCCGCGCCCGCCGGTCAAACCGACCACCAATTTACCCGAGGGGACGCGGCAGATCTTGGACGCCAAAGGGCCAAAGGCCGTCGCTGACTGGATGCTGAAGCAAAAGCAACTTCTGATTACCGACACCACCATGCGCGATGGCCACCAGTCGCTGCTGGCGACCCGGATGCGATCAATTGACATGATCAACGCAGCGCCCGCCTATGCCGTCAAAATGTCCAACCTGTTCAGCGTCGAATGCTGGGGCGGAGCCACTTTTGACGTGGCCTACCGGTTCTTGCAGGAATGCCCGTGGCAGCGGCTGCGTGATATCCGTGCCCAGATGCCGAACATCATGACCCAGATGTTGCTGCGGGCGTCCAACGGGGTCGGCTATACCAATTACCCTGACAACGTGGTCGAGTCGTTTGTGACGCGGGCTGCGACCAGCGGCGTCGACGTGTTCCGGGTGTTCGACAGCCTCAACTGGGTCGATAACATGCGGGTGGCGATGGATGCCGTCATCGCAGCGAACAAGGTCTGCGAAGGGACGATCTGCTACACCGGCGATCTGATGGATTCGGCACGGCCCAAGTACGACCTGAAATACTATGTCGGCATGGCGAAAGATCTTGAAAAGGCGGGGGCGCATATTCTGGGTCTCAAGGATATGGCCGGCCTGCTGAAACCCGCCGCCGCAACAACGCTGTTCACAGCACTGAAATCCGAGGTCGGTCTGCCGATCCATTTCCACACGCACGACACATCGGGGGCGGCGATTGCGACCGTTCTGGCGGCTTCGGCTGCCGGGGTCGATTGCGTCGACGCCGCGATGGATGCTCTAAGCGGCAACACTTCGCAACCGACGCTTGGGTCCATTGTCGAGGCGTTGCGCGGCACCGACCGCGACACCGGGCTGGACATCGCGGCAATCCGGGAGATTTCCAACTATTTCGAACAGGTTCGGTCGCATTACGCCGCGTTCGAGTCGGGTCTTCAGGCGCCTGCCTCCGAGGTCTATCTGCACGAGATGCCGGGTGGGCAGTTCACCAATCTCAAGGCGCAGGCACGTTCCCTTGGGCTTGAGGACCGCTGGCACGAGGTGGCGCAGGCTTATGCCGACGTCAACATGATGTTCGGCGATATCGTCAAGGTCACGCCATCGTCCAAGGTGGTCGGCGACATGGCCCTGATGATGGTGTCGCAAGGACTGACCCGGGCGCAGGTGGATGACCCGGACATCGACGTGGTTTTCCCCGAGTCCGTCATCGACATGATGAAGGGCAATCTGGGGCAGCCGCCGGGGGGCTGGCCAAAGGCGTTGCAGGCGAAAATCCTGAAGGGTGAGAAGCCCCTCAAGGATCGTCCGGGCAAGCACCTCAAGGCGGTCGATCTTGAGGCAGCCCGCGCGGAGGCTTCCAAGCAGATGGAGGGCAAGGAGGTCGACGACGAAGACCTGAACGGCTACCTGATGTATCCCAAGGTATTCCTCGACTACATGGGTCGGCACCGGGTCTATGGACCGGTCCGGACCCTGCCGACGCGGACCTTCTTTTACGGCATGGAACCGGGCGAGGAGATTTCAGTCGAGATCGACCCCGGCAAGATCCTTGAAATCCGGATGCAGGCCGAAAGCGAAAGCAACGAGGATGGCGAGGTCAAGGTTTTCTTTGAACTGAACGGCCAGCCGCGCACGATCCGGGTGCCGAACCGGGCGATGACGGCGGCAGCAGTGAAGCGGCCCAAGGCCGAGGCCGGGAACGCGAACCACATTGGCGCGCCGATGCCGGGGGTCGTGGCAACAGTGGCCGCCGTGGCGGGCAAAAAGGTCAAGGCGGGCGACCTGCTGTTGACCATCGAGGCGATGAAGATGGAGACGGGTATTCACGCCGACCGGGATGCGACGGTCAAGGCCGTGCATGTGCAGGCGGGCGGGCAGATCGACGCCAAGGATCTGCTGGTGGAGTTGGAGTGATCGAGGTCTCTGACGACTTTCGCCACTCAAGCCTGCGAGAGGGTTTGGTCGAACATCTATTCGTTGGTGCAGTGATGCGAGAACTTTGGCTGAGGGGGCAGCGGGATATCGAAGTGCTTCGCTCGGTCACGGACGCAGCAGGTTATGATGTTGTGATCGCCTCCGGGGGAGTAATGCGGCAGATACAGCTAAAGACGTCAGGTCGAAAGGCACGCACACCAAGTCAGAAGATCAACCTCGCTCTGACGAAACAGCCGTCTGGCTGCGTCGTCTGGATAAGACTTGATCCTGAAACTCTTGAAATTGGCCCTTTCCATTGGTTCGGCGGGTTGCCGGGATCAGAATTGCCACCCTTGGGAGACAAGGTTGGAAAGCACAACAAGGGTGACAGCCAAGGCAAGAAACTGGACCGCCCTAATATTCGGGTTCTGGCCAAGAGCCGATTTGCCACAGTTTTGACCATCGAAGGCTTGGTGGATTACCTGTTTGGCGGGGAGACCTAATGCAACGCCTCTCCGCCCTCGCCCTTCTCGTCCCCGACTATGACGCCGGAATCGCCTTCTTCGTCGGCCAGATGGGGTTCGATCTGCTGGAAGACACCGACATGGGCGGTGGCAAGAGGTGGGTGAGGGTCGCGCCGCAAGGCGCTGAAACGGTGTTCCTTTTGGCCAAGGCGGTGGGACGAGAGCAGACCGCCACCATCGGCCAACAGGGTGGCGGCCGGGTCTGGCTGTTCCTGGAAACGGACGATTTCGCGCGTGACCATGCGGCGATGACCGCCAAGGGCGTCACGTTCGAGGAAGTCCCGCGCCAGGAACCTTACGGCACCGTCGCTGTATTTCGCGATCCGTTCGGCAACCGCTGGGATTTAATCCAGTTCGCGGCGACATGATGCAGAAACTGCTGGTCATGACCGACATCCATATCGTCGAGGCGGGGCAGAGCATCATCGGGTTAGACCCCCTCGCCCGGTTCAATCTGGCGCTGTCCGAGGCGTTGCGCGATCATCCCGATGCCGCCGCGCTGATCCTGATGGGCGATCTGACACATCACGGACGCCCTGCCGAGTATGCACGGCTGGCCAGTGCTCTCGCCGACCTGCCGATTCCGCTGATACCGATGATCGGCAACCATGACCGGCGCGAGGCGTTTCTGGCGGCGTTTCCGGATGCCCCGCTGACGGCGCAGGGGCATGTGCAGACGATCCGCGACCTGCCGCACCACCGGGTCATCACGCTGGATACACTCGACGGGCCGCCCTACCCCGCCGGCCACCACGCCGGGCGGCTTTGCGGGGACCGGATGGTGTGGCTACAGGCGGCACTTGCGGGCGCCGGGGATCGCATCCCGTTGGTCTTCGCACATCATCCGCCCTATCCGACCGGCATCGTCGGGATGGATGCGATCCCGCTGGCCGATGGCACAGCCATTCTTGATCTGCTGGCGCAGTATCCCGGCGTGCATTTCTTTTGCGGCCACGTCCACCGGACGATCTCGGGATCGTCGCGCGGGACGCCCTGGACTATGTTCAAAAGCACCTGCCATCAGGGGCCGCTGGATCTGTTGTCAGCGGATTCATCACTGTCGATCGACGAACCGGGGGCTTACGGCGTCCTGCTGCTGACGGAGGACGGGGTGATCGCACATAGTCAGGATGTCGGGATCGGTGCGCAGGTGATCAGCGAACGCGGATCGGTCCGACACTAAAAACCCCGACGTCGGGCGATTTTGGTCTTGCGATGCGCCGCGACCCGGACTATCTGACGCGACACCAAACGGATGCGGGCGTAGCTCAGGGGTAGAGCATAACCTTGCCAAGGTTAGGGTCGAGAGTTCGAATCTCTTCGCCCGCTCCAGTTTGGATCTGGGCGAACTGTCGTCTTGCCTGTCCAGCGGTTCGTCGGGGCATGGCTGGCCGTCGCCGATAAAACCCGCGACGGCCTGTTCAGTTTCCCGCAGAATACTCTTCGGTTTCGCGCTGGACGTAGTCTTCAGTTTTTCTGAAATAGCCGGGCATCGGGCCCCGGACTCCAGTTAGGACTGCGCATTGCGGCCTGCGTCTTAGATGCCATGCGCTACACATTGTGGCGCAATTCCCGCGCACTGTGGAACTTTGCCCTATTTCAGACACAATTTGGTCAGATTCTGATCGACAGATTTGGCAGTACGGGCGCAAAGACCCTTCAGCCACAGGCAGGATGAACAGTCGTGGCGACGATAAACGGGACAACCGGAAACGATACCCTGACGGGGACGTCGGGCAACGATGTCATCAACGCCTATGGCGGCAATGATACCGCTTATGGCGGGAATGGCATCGATACGGTCTTTGGCGGCGTTGGGAATGACGCCCTTTTCGGCGGTTCCGGGAACGATTTGCTGTATGGCGATGCGGGCGACGATCTTTTGGTCGGCGGCGCCGGCGGGGACTATCTTTTTGGCGGTACCGGGACCGACACGGTCGACTTTGCGGCCTCGGGGTCGGCGGTTTCGGTCAATCTTGATGACAGCGGCGGTTTCGGACGGGGATTTGGCGGCGACGCCACTGGCGACCGCTACTTTTCCATCGAAAATGCCATCGGGTCGAATTTTGACGACAGGCTCATCGCCGGGCTTGACGGCAGCGGACTTTACGGTGCCGCGGGCAACGACAACCTGTTTGGCCGCGATGGCAACGATCTGCTGGACGGTGGCGCGGCTAACGATACGGCCTATGGCGGTGGTGGCAACGACACCAGTTATGGCGGCGACGGGGACGACATCCTGTTTGGC
>JBBKXP010000414.1:0-10048 GCA_037969545.1 Paracoccaceae bacterium
ATCGCTGCCAAGTTATGCCAGAACGGATCGTCCACGATTCCCAAGGCGACGGCGCCGTCGGCGGCGGGGAACACGCCAAAAGGCGCCAGAAAGGGGTGTGCGTTACCTTCCGGGCCAGATATCGCGCCGGTCATATCGTACAGATAGGTGGCCCTTTCGCAAAGCGAGATCATAGCGTCATACATGGCGACATCGGTGAACTGGCCTTTGCCGGTCGCTTCGGCCTCGCGCAGGGCGGCCATGATGCCAAAGGACATCAGCAACCCGGTAAAGATATCGCCGACACCCGGCCCGACCTTGGTGGGGGTGTCGCCGTCGGGGCCGGTGATCGCCATAACACCGCCCATCGCCTGCGCGACCACATCGTAGGACGGCCAATCGGCATAGGGGCTCACGCCGGTGCGTGGATCGCCAAAGCCGCGGATCGCGGCATAGACCAGTTTAGGGTTATCGGCCGCAAGGCTCTCATAGGACAGCCCCAGCCGATCCATGACTCCGGGGCGGAAATTCTCGACGACGACATCGGCCGTCGCCGCCAGCCTACGGAATGCTGCTTTGCCCTCGTTAGACTTGAGATCGAGTTGCACGCTTTTCTTGTTGCGGTTCAGGCTGACGAAATATCCGGCCCAAAGGCGTTCGGGATCGTCGTCACGAAATGGGCCGTTTGTGCGGCTGGTGTCGCCACCCTCGCCTTCTATCTTAATCACTTCGGCGCCATGATCGGCCAACATCATCGTGCAGTAAGGCCCCGACAGCATCCTGCTGAGGTCAAGAACGCGAATTCCCTTCAGGATGTCGGTCGTCATCGCATCTGCCCTTTGAAAACATCGTCGAAAAATGCTCGCAACGGCCCATTCACCGCGTCGGGATCTTCTGCCAGCGCCATGTGCCGCAAGCCGGACAGGATATGTACCTTGGCGCCTTTGATTTCGGCAGCGATGGACGCCGCCATTTCGGGCCCGTTGCCGTAATCCTCATCCCCGGTTATAACCAAGGTCGGACAGGCGATGGGCGGTGTTGGGGTCGTGATCTCGCCGATGCCGTCGGCCAGAACGCGGTAGATGGTGTGATAGACCGCAATGTCGTTAGCGATAACCCACCCGCGGACAAGATCCATCATGGTGGGATTGGTTTTGCGGAAATCATCGGTGAACCACCGCACAAGCGCGGCCTCCACCGTCGATGCCGGGCCGTCGTGACGCGCCTGTTCGACACGTTTCAAGATCGCCGTCTGCGCCGCGTTGGTGCGTTTGTATGGCGAATGCAGAATGGCAAGGGCCGCCACCCGTTCGGGCGCGTCCTGTGCGCCGCGCCGTGCGATCATCCCGCCCAACGAGAATCCGGCAATGGATGCGAACCCTATTTCGCAATGATTCAGAAGGTCGATTAACTGGTTTGAGAAAAATGACAGCGACGGCGTGGCGGGCGGGGTAGGGCTGTCGCCATGGCCGAACAGATCATAGCTAAGCACGCGGTATCGGTCGCAAAGTGCGGGCGTGGTCCATTGCCAGCAGTGCCGGTTCAAGCCCAGACCGTGGATCAGCACGATGCAGGGCGCGCCTTCGGGCCCGACCAGATCATAGGCGGTTCCATCGGGGGCCTGCGCAGTCATCATGCCGCGCCGGCCAGCGGGCGGTAGGCGATCACCTCGACCTCGACCCGGGCATCAACCAGCAGGTCGCTGACCACGGCAGAGCGTGTGGGTGGTTCGAAGGAGAAATATTCGCCGTAAACCGTGTTGAATCCGGGGAAATCGGCCGGGTCACGCAGCCATACCATGGACTTGATCACATCGGACAGTTCGCAATTTGCCAATGCAAGCGTCGCCTTGATGTCATCCAAGATGGCGCGGGTCTGCGCCTCGATCGTGCCCGTGGTCATCGGCGCGCCGTCCTGCATCGGAATCTGACCCGTCAGAAAAACGAAATCTCCGGCGCGAATGGCGCGCGATAATGACAGGACGCGCCCGCCAATCTCGAGCGGTCCACCAATGATCTGTTTGCGTTTTGTCACCTGAACATCTCCATCACAGGCAAGTTAAACGTCACGATGTCGAAACTCCTTCTTATTTTTCGACATCGTGTGACGAAAATACGCAGGCCGCCCGACAAATTCCGTAAAGACTGGAAATCGTGACGAAAGAGGAGTGCCCCATATGACCGAAATTCGGACCTACAGGATGTTGATTGACGGGCAGTGGGTCGATGCATCGGACGGCGGTCTGTTCGACAGTACCAATCCGACCACCGGGCAGGTCTGGAGTCGCGTGCCCGAAGCCACGGCCGAAGATGTGGATCGTGCCGTGCGCGCCGCGCACAGGGCTGGAACGCAAGGCCCGTGGGCTAAAATGACGCCGTCCGCGCGCGGCAAATGTCTGCGAAAGCTGGCGGAAATGTTGGTCGAAAAATCCGAGGAACTGGGGCGCACCGAATCCATCGATACGGGCAAGATGCTGAAAGAAACGCGCTGGCAGGCGGCCTATATCGCCGAGTTCTTTCAGTTCTACGCTGGCTGCGCCGACAAGATCAGCGGCGAAACGCTGCCCATCGACAAGCCCGATATGTTTGTCTTTACTAAGCGCGAACCGTTGGGCGTGGTCGCCGCTGTGGTGCCTTGGAATAGCCAGCTCTTTCTCGTGGCGGTCAAGATCGGCCCGGCGCTGGCCGCGGGGAATACAGTGGTACTCAAAGCGTCTGAACATGCCTCGGGCGCGATGCTCGACTTTGGCAAGCTGATCGAAGAAGCGGGGTTCCCGCCCGGTGTCGTCAACATTGTCAGCGGTCATGGCGATCCTTGCGGGCGAGTCCTGACAGCGCATCCGCTGGTTGCGCGGATATCCTATACCGGGGGGCCGAACGCAGCGCGTCATGTGCTGGAGAACTCCAAGAAGAACTTTGCCGAGGTGTCGTTGGAACTGGGCGGCAAGTCGCCTTTCATCGTGTTCGACGATGCCAATATCGAAAGCGCCGTCAACGCGTCGATCGCCGGAATTTTTGGCGCGGCGGGGCAAAGCTGCGTGGCGGGGTCGCGGTTGTATTTGCACGAGGATATCGCGGATGAATTTCTGAGCCGGATGACGGCTATGGCCAAGACGATTCGCATCGGCGATCCATTGGCGGACGAAACGCAGATGGGGCCGCTTTGCACCATCGGGCAGCTTGAACATATCAAAGCCGAGGTGGCCCATGCCCAGTCTGAGGGTGGCAAGGTGTTGATCGGCGGCAAGCAGCCCGAGGGGATGGAGGGCAGTCTGTTCTATGAGCCGACCATCATAGACTGCCCGCGCCAAAATATGCGGATCGTCGACACCGAATTGTTTGGACCGGTCCTGTGCGTCCAGCGGTTCCGGACCGAGGACGAGGTGCTGGCACTAGCCAACGATTCCGAGCACGGGCTGGCGGCCGGAATCTTTACGCAGAACAGCGCCCGTAGCTTGCGCATGGCAAATGCCGTGCGGGCCGGGATCGTCTGGGTCAACACCTATCGCGTGGTGTCACCCATCGCGGAATTTGGCGGCGTCAAGGGGTCGGGGTATGGCCGCGAAAGTGGCTTTCAGGCGATGTACGACTACACGCGGCCCAAGACGATATGGATGAATACCTCGGATGCGCCGATGGCAAACCCGTTCGTGATGCGCTGACGCGCAGCAACCAAGAAAACAAGGGAGTATCTGAATGAAGTTTCATTTGGCGATCAATATGGAGCGGCTCGACGACAGCCTCAACATGCGCGACGTGGCTGACCATACGCTTGATATGGTGAAGATGGCCGATCAGGGCGGTTTTGCGATCGCATGGGCCGCCGAGCATCACGCGATGGAGATGACCATCGCGCCAAACCCGTTCCAACTTCTCACTTGGTGGGGCGATCATACGCAGCGTATCCGCCTTGGCACTGCCGTGGCCGTGGCACCCTATTGGTCACCGATCAGGCTGGCGGGCGAGGCGGCGATGACTGACCTGTTGACAGGCGGGCGGCTGGAATTCGGTATCGGCTCAGGCGCCTATCAGCGCGAATTCGACCGGATGCATCCCGGATTGAAACAGTCCGACGCTTGGCGCTACATGCAGGAAATACTGCCTGCGGTGCGCGCGCTCTGGGCCGGGGATTACAGCCACGAGGGCACACTATACCCGTCCTTCCCCAAAGCCACTTCCGTCCCCAAGCCAGTACAGAAGGACATACCGATCTGGGTTGCTGCCCGCGCGCCGATCACTTTCGACTACGCGGTGAAACACGGTTTCAACGTTCAGTCCTGGCCGCTGACCCGCCCTATGAGCGAGGCCGAGCTCTATATGGGCCGCTTCAATGAGGCGCTGGCGAATAACCCCAGTGCGAAACGCCCTGAAATCGCGATGATGCGCCATACGGCGGTTTACGACAAACCGCAGGACAGCAAGGCACCGCTCGATGCCGCGCGCCGTCAGCTCAGCCAGTTCGAGAACCTGTTCAAGAACCTTGATGACGTGAACAACGGATTTGCGAAGGAGATCAAGCTGGAGAGCCTTGAAAACCGCGCTGAATACGATCCCGGCATGCTGACCGAGAACCTGATGTTTGGTACACCCGATCAAGTGATCGAAAAACTGCGAAAATACGAGGCGCTGGGCGTGGATTCTTTCATCTACTATGCCAGCATGGGGCTGGGTCATGCCGAACAGAAACGGTCGCTGGAACTGTTCTGCCAAGACGTGATCCCGGCCTTTGCCTGACCCAGAAACGACAGGATAGATTTGATGACAGACGGTGTAAAAGTGACCCGCGACGGTCACATTCTGGAAGTGACTCTGGACCGGCCCAAGGTGAACGCGATCGACGTGGCGACCTCTCAAGCACTGGCGGCGGCGTTCGAGGAACTGCGCGAAGATCCGGAATTGCGCGTAGCCATCCTGACGGGGGGCGGCGAGCAGATATTCTCGGCAGGGTGGGACCTCAAGGCGCTGAATTCCGGCGAGATGCAGCTTGATAACTGGTGGGAGACGGACGATTACGGCGAGGGCGGCTTTACCGGCCTCACCGAGAATTGGTTGCTAAACAAGCCGGTTATCGCCGCGATCAACGGCCATGCGATCGGTGGTGGGTTCGAGATGGCGTTGGGGTGTGATCTATTGATTGCCGCCGATCACGTAGAATTTGGCCTGCCCGAAATGCCCTTGGGGATCGTGCCTGATGCCGGCGCCTTACAGCGTCTGCCGCGTCGCATTCCTCACAACATCGCCATGGAAATGTTCCTGCTTGGCCGCCGGATGACCGCGCAAGAGGCCGCGCATTACGGGCTGATCAACAAGGTCGTTCCCAAGGAGCAACTAATGGATGCAGCCCGCGAATGGGCCGCCTCAATCGCGTGGTCAGCGCCTTTGGCGATGCAGGCCGTCAAGGAAGTGCAGCGTGCCATCGAATGCGTGCCGCTGGAACAGGCGTTTCACAAGATGCGGACCGATCCGATGCCGACCTATCGTAAGATGCTGAAATCCGAAGATGCCGCCGAGGGCGTAGCTGCGTTTGTCGAAAGACGCCAACCTGAATTCAAAGGGCGCTGACATGTATCCCGATCCCGGCAAAATAACCCGCATCGCCAGCATCGGCGGCGGCCCAATCGGCGGCGGTTGGACCGCGCATTTTCTGGCCCGCGGTTATGACGTGACGTGCTATCTCCACGATCCCGCCGAACTGCTCGCGTTCCGCACAATCCTGGAGACGGCATGGAAAAGCCTGACCGCTCTCGGGTTGGCCCCCGGTGCATCGCTGGACCGGCTGACCGTCTCGCACGATCTGGTCGATTTGGTGAAAGGCGCGCAGTTCATTCAGGAAAGTGCGCCTGAGAACCTCAAGATGAAACAGGCGCTCTACCAGACGTTGGGCGAAATCGTGCCGCGCAATGTGGTGATCGGTTCATCCACGTCCGGTCTGATGATGAGCGATATTCAGGTCGACTGCGCCACGCCGGAGCGTACCGTGATCGCACATCCGTTCAACCCGCCCTACCTGCTCCCGCTGGTAGAGATCGTTGGGGGGAAGAAGACTGACCCCGCCGCTGTCGAGTGGACCGGACGGTTTTACGCGGTGGCGGGCAAAGCGCCCTTGCTGATGAAAAAGGAAATTCCCGGCTTTGTCGCTACCCGTCTGCAAGAAGCGCTCTGGCGCGAAGCGTTGCATATGGTCGCCAATGGCGAGGCGACGCCCGAGGATATCGACATCGCCCTGATGAACGGCCCCGCGCCGCGCATGGTGGCGCAAGGCCAATGCATGGCATTTCACGTTGCCTGCGGCGCAGGTGGGATGGCCACCAACCTCGATCAGTTCGGTCCCGCGCTGAAACTGCCTTGGACCCGGCTGGATGCGCCGGAACTGACACAGGAGCTGCGGGATCGGATGGTCAACGGGTGCAATGCCGTCGCTGGGGATCGCCATTTTGCCGATTTGGCGGCGCAACGGGACCGGGAGATCGTTGCGGTTCTTAACGCCTTGCGGGACGCGCGCCGTGACTTGTGAGACGCGGTTCGGGCGGGTGCCTAATTTAACTGCCAAGCCTCATGATCTGTCGAATAATCGATAGTTTTAGCTTTGACGACATCAAGGAATGTGGCCAATCAAGAAGGGACTCACGGATGAATTTCGAAGTGATAGTGACATGCGCCGTCACCGGCGCTGGCGATACCACGGGCCGCAGCCCGCTTGTGCCGGTGACGCCGAAAGAGGTGGCCGATGCCGCGATTGAGGCCGCCAAGGCTGGCGCGGCGGTGGCGCATCTTCATGTGCGCGATCCGGAAACCGGGAAGGGCTCGCGCGATCCCAAGCTGTTCAAGGAAGCGGTCGACCGGGTGCGCGACAGCGGCACGGATGTGGTCATCAACCTGACCGCAGGCATGGGCGGCGACTGGGTGCCCGACGCGGATAACCCCGCGATGCCCGGACCCGGCACCGATATGATCGGGGCGGAAGATCGTCTGATCCATGTGCATGAGTGCATGCCGGAAATTTGCTCGCTCGATTGCGGTACGCTGAATTTTGGGGACGGGGACAATATCTATATCTCGACTCCGCCCACGCTGCGGCGCATGGCCGAACTGACCCTGGAATGGGGCGTCAAGCCGGAGATGGAAGTGTTCGAACTGGGGCACATCCGCTTTGCCACGCAGATGATTGCCGAAGGACTGATTGCCGCGCCGCCGATGTTCCAGATCTGCCTTGGTATCCCTTGGGGCGCGGACCAGACCGTCGACACGATGAAAGTGATGAAGGATCACCTGCCGCAGGGCGCCAGTTGGGCGGGGTTTGGAATCTCGCGCATGCAGATGCCGATGGCCGCGGCGGCGGTCGCCATGGGCGGCAACGTGCGCGTCGGGCTGGAAGACAATATTTTTCTGGATCGCGGCGTGCTGGCAACGAACGGCCAACTGGTCACGCGTGTGGTCGAGATTATCGAGCGCATGGGTGGACGGGCAATCACCCCGCAAGAGGCCCGCACCAAGCTGAAGCTGCGCGGGGCGAGTGCATAGATGTCCGATGTGCAGCCTTCCGACGGCAATCTGAACATCCGCGACCTGTCAAAGAACTTCGGCAATTTTCGCGCTGTCGACACTGTCAATCTGGCGATCAAAAAGGGCGAATTCTTAACGCTGCTTGGCCCGTCCGGATCGGGGAAAACGACGCTATTGATGATGATCGCCGGGTTTCTCGACATCACGTCCGGCGACATCGAGATGAATGGCAAATCGATCGCCGATATCCCGGCGGAAAAGCGCAATTTCGGTATGGTGTTTCAGGGTTATGCGCTGTTTCCCCACATGACGGTGCGCGAAAATATCGGCTATGCACTGAGCGTGCGCAAACGCCCCGCGACCGAGATCAGGGCACGGGTCGATGAGATGCTGGAGCTGGTTCAGTTACAGGATTTCGCAGATCGCAAACCGGGGCAATTATCGGGCGGCCAGCAACAGCGCGTCGCCCTCGCACGGGCGCTAAGCTTTGCACCTCCCGTGCTACTACTGGACGAACCGCTGGGCGCCCTCGACAAGAAACTGCGAGTCGAGGTTCAGGATCAGCTCAAGGATATTCACGACCGGATCGGCACGACCTTCATCTACGTAACCCACGATCAAGAAGAGGCGCTGTCGATGTCCGACCGCATCGTGATCATGCGGGACGGTCGGGTCGAGCAGGTGGGAACGCCACTGGAGCTATACGAACGACCCGAAAGTAAATTCGTCGCCAGCTTTCTAGGCAAGAGCAATTTTCTGGATCTTTCGGACGGCCTCCATGCCCTGCGCCCGGAAAAGATCGACATTCGGGCCGCGGGAACGGCGGGAGATCCTGCACGACTCTCCGGCAAGGTCCGCTCGATCACCTATTTCGGCTCAATGTTGCGAGTAATTATCGACGTCGGGGACACCACTGAGATCGAAGTGGATGTCGACAGTTGGCGCAACACCGCGCCGCTGAGCGAGGGGCAGAAGGTCGACCTGACGTGGAGCGATGCGGCAAGCGTGAAACTGGCGCGGGGGTAGGGCAATGAAGACTTTGCGGAAATACGTCAAACCGGGATGGTTTCTGGTCGCGCCTTTCCTGGTGATCATCGCCGCGTTCTATTTGGGCCCGATCCTGAACATCTTGTGGCTGAGTGTCACCGACCCCACTCCCGGTTTCGGCAATTATCGCGCGCTTTACGAATCCGATGCGCTGGTGCGGATCATCTGGACGACGGTGCGCGTCTGCATCATCACGACGCTTTTCAGCGTACTGTTCGGGTACGTCATCGCCTATGCGATGGTGCATGCGCATGAGAATAAAAGAAACTTGATGCTCGGTTTGTTGCTGGTCTCGTTCTGGATTTCAATCCTCGTGCGCACATTTTCATGGCTGATGCTGCTGGGGCGCAACGGGCTGGTGAACAACACTCTCGAGACAGTGGGCATCATTTCTGAGCCCATCGCTTTTATGCGCAACGAACTGGGTGTGCTGATCGGCATGGTGCATTACATGCTGCCCTATGCGGTGCTGCCGTTGCTGGTGAACATGCAGACGCTGGACATGCGAGTGATGAACGCCTCGCGCAATCTGGGGGCGAGCGGCGCGCAGACGTTCTGGCACATCTATCTGCCGCTGACGACGCCGGGGCTGGTTGCGTCGACGCTGCTCGTCTTCATTCTCAGCCTCGGCTTTTACGTCACGCCCGCTGTGCTGGGTGGCGGCAAGGTACTGATGGTCGCCGAATACATCTATGTTCAGCTTCTGGTGACGCTGCAATGGGGAACCGCCGCGATGCTGGCCGCGCTGATGCTGTTCGGGGTGCTGAGCCTGCTTTACGTCATGTCGCGTTTCATGAAAGTGAGCACCGTTTTCGGAGGGACATCATCGTGAGGCCCGGCCTTTTCGCCTATTTCAATCGGATGGGCGCGTGGGTTCTGCTGCTCTTTCTGGTCACACCGGCGCTGATTGCTATTCCAGTATCACTGACGCCAAAGCGATTTCTATCGATGCCGGGGGGCGAGTATTCCCTGCGCCACTTTGCCAAGCTGTTCACCAGCCCCGACTGGCTGTCGAGCTTTTTCCAGAGCGCCGTGATCGGCCTCAGCACGTCGGCGCTGGCGACAATCCTCGGCACACTTTGCGCCATCGGGCTGTGGCGGGTGTCGTCGAAATACAGCGAAGTCGTTCGGGCGTTCCTTCTGCTCCCGATGATCATCCCGCAGATCATTTCGGCCATGGCATTCTATCGGCTTTGGGTGCCGTTGGGGCTTCTCGATACTTATGCGGGCATGATTCTGGCGCACACCATTCTGGCCGCACCTCTGGTGCTGATCACGGTCAGCGCGTCGCTGGCCAATTTCGACCCCAAGCTGGAGCAGGCGTCGAAAAATCTGGGCGCGTCAAACTGGGTGACGATGCGGCGGGTGATCTTGCCCACGATCAAGCCCGGCGTGTTTGCCGGGGCGCTTTTCGCCTTCATCCTCAGCTGGGATGAGATCGTCGTCACACTGTTCGTGTCCAAGTTCAAAATCTTCACCCTGCCGCGCCGCATGTGGAACGGCATCCGCGAGAATACAGA
>JBBKXP010000415.1:0-7542 GCA_037969545.1 Paracoccaceae bacterium
GTTAACATAACGGCCCTTATTGTGCGTTCTGGGAGCCGAAAGCAGACATTGTGCAGATTAACCCTGTCGCGATACAGCATTTGCATAACAGTCCTTGAAATAAGCTCGGAGCCATTAAAACTCAGCGCTCCGTTTCGATCCTAACAAGTCGATCTTTTCCTTTGGGCCAACTCAGAGAGAAGTTCGTCTGTGGTGATCTGACGGCAATAGCCCTTTATCGCAATTAGCGATGCGGTTTGGCGCTGGTCCGAAAACGTCGCACAGGCGTCGGTAACTTGCGTGACCAGATATCCAAGATCGCACGCGTCTCGAATAGCGCTTTCGACGCATTGATCCGTCAAAACCCCGGACAAGATCAGCTGCTGCACGCCAAGATTGCGCAAAATGTAGTCGATATGGGTCGAGACGAAGACGCTTGACGAGGATTTTTGCAGGACAATCTCGTCATCGCCCGGCGCGATGGCATCAATCACTTTTCCGTCCCACGATCCCTTTGGAATGTTGAAGCCTGTGATCTTGTAATCAAGGCTGCGATCCCGGCCGTCTTTGGTGAGGCTTTCGATGGTCGTGTACATGACCTCAACCCCGGCCTTACGGCACGCCGTCTGCAAAGCCTGCATTTTTGGCACCACTTCTTGATCCATCAAATCTAGAAACGGAGCCTTTTTTTCGGCAAGCTCCTGTTCGGCCATCAGCGCCCATTCCGCACCATCGGGGTGGCATGAGAAATTCTGCACATCGATAAAAAGAAGTGCGGCGCGCGCGGGATGAATTGGCACGTCACGCGTTGTTGTTGAAAGAAAGGGTTCGGTCATGCGGGCTCCAGAGTTTTGCAGGCTTCAAAAATCACATCTGCCATTTCTGTCACGGCCAGATCGTTGCGCAAATAGTCATTTCTCACTTCTAGAAGAACATGCGGAAGGGCGCGCGGTTCGGCGTGAACCGGGATGGTGTAGTCTGAGCCGCCTTCGATCTCATAGGGTTCGTTGACACCCAAAGGCGCAACCTGTTCGACACGTGACAGGCTGTCCCGCAGTGCATCAAATAGTGGATTGGAGACCCGCGCCAGAAGGCCGATCGGCCACGGTCGGATCGCTCCGTCAACCTCGCGTTGTGGATCATAGGTGTGAACCGCAATGAGGCGTCCTGCGCCGTCATCGAGCGACTGAGCGACAGCAGAATGGAAGGGTAAGTGGATGTCGTCCCACCTTTGCTTTCGTTGGTTCGTGTCGATCTTGTTGCTTGTGATTGTTGTCTTGTCGCTCACTTCGGGGACGAGGTCCGGCGCGTCCCAGGGGCGATTGCAATCAATCACAAGGCGGCTATAGCGCTGCGCGATAACAGTCGCATCAAGTCGCTCAGAAAGGCTGAGGGCCAGATCCAATGCTCCGGGGTCCCAGCCGATGTGTCGATCGATTGCTCCTGGAGGGAGGCCCAGATCGCCAAGAGCCGATGGAATAGCGCGGCCAGCGTGCTCCACTGTCAGCAACCAGTCAGACCGTCCCGCCTTGCGAAAGACCGGGTCGGGATCATGTTTGGCCAATAAGTGTGCTGCCTGCATTTTCCGCTCTCGTTTTCAGCCATAATGCATTGCTATCCCGAGCAACTTTTCACAACGTGGACAGAGGGTGCAAGAGGAGGCGACAATGGACTCGGCTTTGACCATGGCCTGTACAAGCGATCTGGCCGGGCTGGTGCGCGGCAAAGGCTTTGCGACAAGCGATTTAGAAGGAAAGATCGCCCGAGGCATCGGCTGGACGCCGACAAATGCGCAGATCACTTGTTTTGATTCCATTGCGGACTCGCCGTACGGAGCGCTTGGCGATCTGGTCTTGTGGCCTGATCAAGACACGCTTGCGCGGTGCGCCCTGCCCAACGGCAGAAGCATGTCATTTCTGCTGGGTGACATCACCGAACTAGACGGTACGCCTTGGGAGTGCTGCACGCGGAGCATACTCAAGAGCACGCTCGCGCAGTTCGAGGAGGTGAGTGGATTAGAACTGCGCGCAACTTTTGAGCATGAATTCATGCTGCCAAGCGAGTGCCGCTCACGCGCTTTTTCGTTGCAGGGGTTCAACGAGGCGCAACCTTTCGCGGAGGCATTATTGAACGCGCTAGAAGGCGCAAATATCGCGCCCGACAGTTTCTTGCGCGAATACGGACCCAATCAGTTCGAAGTGACATTGCCACCAGCGCAAGCATTACGCGCTGCGGATGAGGCCACGATGCTACGCGACATCACGCGGTCTACAGCGGCGGCGATGGAGTTGGATGCAACGTTTTCGCCGCTGACCGGACCGGAGGTTGTTGGTAATGGTGTCCACATCCACTTCAGTCTTTGGACGCCGGACGGCAAGCCCGTGACGCATGATGTTTCGGGTCAGGATGGGTTGTCTAAACACGCCTCGGCCTTCGTCGCCGGAATACTAAAGCACCTGAATGCGGTCTCGGCGTTGACGGCGCCTTCAGCGATCTCGTTCCTGCGGTTGGTGCCGCATAGATGGAGTGCCGCGTATAACAACCTGGGCGCACAGGACCGTGAAGCCGCGATTCGAATTTGTCCCGTCAGTGCGCGAGACGCTGATGCACGGGCAAGGCAGTTCAATTTCGAATTTCGCGCCGCTGATGCCGCTGCCAGCCCGTATCTCGCTCTTGCGGCGCTTGTCGCGGCTGGAACCATTGGAATTCAAAAGGGGTTGCAGGCGGACGCGGCTACGGTTGAGGACCTATCGTTGCTCTCGGCGGCGGACCTCAAAACCCGTGGCCTCGAACGTCTTCCAGAAAATCTAACGATGGCACTGGATGACTTTTCAGCCGCCAAAGATTTGCTTCCAGCCTTTCCTGAACGCTTCCCCGATATCTATGTCGCACACAAATTGGGCGAATTGGCCCATGTCGCCGACATGACTGATGACGAACGCTTCGCCCAATACCAAACCACGTATTGACTCACGGCAATCGAATGCGAAAATGCGCTATGTGAATATTTGTTCGCAATCCGAACAGGGAGAGGCCTTTCAATGAATAATAATCGCACGCTTTCATCGCTAACAGCCGGGAATCCGCTGAGCCGCCCAATGCAGCATTCGTCCCACCGCCGGAAGTTCCTGCAAGGTGTCGCAGCTGGTGTTGCTGCCACCGCCTTGCCGACCGGCCTAGCCGCGCAAGCCAGTCGTCCGCTGTCACTTTTGACGTGGGATGCCTATGCCGACCCGAAACTGCTTGCGCTTTGGAAAGACCGAACCGGTGTCGACGTCCGGTACGAGATCCATATTTCGGACCCAAGCTCGGTTAACCGTCTGCGTGCGGGAGAGACGTCCGTCTGGGATTTCATTAATGTGAACAACCCCTGGGCGCGCAACATCATGTGGCCTGCTGGCCTGATCAAAGATCTGCCGCGTGACCGTTTTGAACCGCTCTATGGCGAAATGATGCCCAAATTCCACATGCCTTACAAATGGGCAATGAGTGAGGATGCAGAACATCTTCTTGGCATCGTCCAGCGCTATGAAACCTTCGACTTTGTCGTCAACCCTAACGTCATCTCGCCCGCCCTTGCGGAAGACGAAGGTTGGGATCTCTTCAACAATCCCGACTTCGCCGGCCGCTATGGTATTCTGGCCTACGAAGACTGGAACGTTATGGACATCTGCATGGGCGCAGGGGTTCATCCGTTCAAAGAGAAATCTGAAGACGATATCGCCAAGTTCGAAGAGACGTGTAAGCGGTGGATCGACAACGCGGCTCTAATCACCACCGACTTCGTGCAGCTCAACCTTGCCATCCTGAACGGCGAGATCGATCTCTACTTCACCGGCGGAACCTACACGACCGCGGCCGCACGACTTGAAGGTGTGACGGAACTTCACGCAATTACGCCGAACAGCGGTCCCGCCGACGGTAAGGGTGGCATCAACTGGATCGAGCTTAACTCGGCCGTGAACAACCCGGACTTCCTTGATGCGTCCTTCGACTGGCTTGAATTTATCACGACCGTGGACGCCGCCGAACTGGTGGCGCGCGGAAATGGCAATTTGCAGCCGGTTGCACAGATGTCGAACCTAGACCTTATGGCGCGTTTCTCGTCAGAGGAACTGGCTGCGATCCAGTGGGAAGACTTCGACAAGCGGATCTCGAACGCTGTCGAATTTGACATCGTTCCAGACTATGATCGCCTTTATGACATCTATTCGGCAGCCATGCGCGACCGGGGTTAAAGGTGCAATCAGACATTGCCAAAAATGACTACCGGCCAGTGATCTTGTCACTGGCCGGCTTGTCGAAGTCTTTTGGTTCTACGAAGGCGGTCGATGAAATCTCGTTGACGATCCCCGAAGGCGAGTTCCTGACAATTGTCGGACCGTCGGGAAGTGGCAAGTCGACGCTTGTCCGCCTTTTGGCAGGTCTGGAGATCCCGACGGGAGGCGATATTTTCCTGCGCGATACCCGCATTACGGACAGTCCTGCCAATCAACGCCCCACGGCTTTGGTGTTTCAGTCGCTTGCTCTTTTTGATCACCGCAGCGTCGGCCAGAACATTGAATTTGCTATGAAAATGAAAGGCGTTCCTGCTGCTCAGAGACGCGCACGTGCGGAGGAGCTATTGCAACTTGTTCGACTGCCTGCAGATTACTACGCACGATCAGTGACGCAGTGTTCCGGTGGCGAACGGCAGCGTGTTGCATTGGCCCGCGCTTTTGCGTCGGACCCCGAAATTCTGTTCTTCGACGAACCGCTTTCGGCCATCGACTATCGTCTTCGAAAGACGCTTGAGGTCGAATTAAAAGAGCTTCACCAACGCACGGGACGGACCTTTGTTTACATCACCCACAGTCTTGAAGAGGCCATGGTGATGTCCGACCGCATTGCGATCATGCAAGAGGGGCGGATAATTCAGACCGGCACACCGGCCGAGATTTACGGCGCGCCAGCAAACCGCTTTGTCGCTTCCTTTATGGGCGAAGTGAATATTCTGACGGTTGAACGTGACGCAGACGGTCAGGCAACTTTTGGCGAAATCAACCAAACAATCGATCATCCGGGCGGCGCCTATGCGATGATCAGACCAGAGGCCCTCGCCAAAGGTCCCGGCGAAGTCACCGCACAAATGACAGTGACGCAGCACCTGATGCTTGGCTCGCGCACCCAAGTCCATCTGTCCTCCGAGAGCGGCGCGTCTCTGATTTCCGAGCTTTCCGGCACTGCCCCTGAGATGCAGATCGGAACCAAACACGCCTTTTCGTTTAGTACGCGAGACATCGCTTGGTTGGACTCGTGAGCACGCGCCCAACACCCGGCCCTTGGTTTGCGGCACCCGTCGCGCTTTTCATGTTGGTCTGCTTTGCATCCCCCATTGTGATCGTGACGTGGTACAGCCTGATGCCCAGCCGCACATTCGGTCTGACCGGTGATCTTACGTTAGAGAACTATCGGTCCGCCCTTACCGAAGGCTATGGACGCCCGTTAATGTGGTCGCTGATCGGCGCGGCAACAACCACCATCGTTACGGCAGTTTTGGCGTGGCCCACGGCGGTGATCTTGCATCGTCACGCGGGAAAATGGGCGTCGATCGCATCGGCGCTGATCGCGCTGCCGATTTTCATTTCGGAAAGCGTTCGACTTTTTGGGATGTCCGTCTTCCTGATGCCTCGAGGGGGCATCTTGGCCGGATCGTTGAATGCCGTGTTTGATATCCAGATCGGGTCCATCCTGAATACCTGGGCGGCGGCGCAACTGGGGATGATATACATACACCTTCCCTTTATGCTGTTTCCCCTTCTTTTGGGGATCAGCCTGATCCCTGAGGACCGCATCGAAGCCGCAAAAGATCTGGGAGCAAACCGTTGGCAGACGTTTCGCGAGATCGAACTCCCGCTGGCGGCCCCCGGTCTGATGATCGGTGCGCTTTTGACGTTTGTTCTATGCCTCGGCGCAAACGCAGAAGCGGCCATTCTTGGCGGTCGTGCCGTCACTGTGATCACGGCGGCGATTGAGCAGCGCTTCAACTATGCGCAGGACTGGCCGATGGGGGCCGCGCTGACCGTGATCGTCATCGCAGTGACCGCCGTGATCGTGCTTCCGGCATTGTCGCGCCTTGATTTGAATAAGTTGACCGGGCGATGACGCGGGGGCGACATACGGGCGCTTTGCGCGCGCTTTGGGTCATCGCGATCATGGCATTTTTGTATATTCCAATCGTCTCGGTCGTCCTCGCCTCAATGGCCAACACGCGGTACATGCGGTTCCCGCATAAAGTCTGGACGCTGGATGCCTACCGCGAGGCCATCGCATCGTTCACAACGTGGCAAATCCACTCGATTTCGTTTTGGATTGCCTTTTTCGTCGTCATTTTCGCTGTCCTATTGGGCACGCTTGGTGCGGTTGCCTTCGCCCGCTTTGACTGGCGCGGCCGGAACCTATTTCAGCGTCTGTTAGTCCTGCCGATCTTTTTTCCGCAGCCGGTTCTGGGTCTTGCTCTTTTGTTGTCTTTGAACGCAGTTGGGTTTTCTCCAAGCTGGAAGACCGCCATCGTCGCGCACCTGGTGTGGATTGTGCCGATCGTCACCCTGGTGATTTCAATCCGCTTTTTTGGATACGACCCGGCACAGGAGGAAGCCGCGCGTGATCTTGGGGCGAACAGGTGGCAGGTCGTGCGCGAAATCACACTGCCTGCTTTGTGGCCCGGAATTTTCTCGGGAGGATTGTTCGCGTTTCTGTTGTCTTGGTCGAACTTACCGCTTTCGATCTATACATCAGGTCCAGATACACCATTGCCTGTGTGGCTTTTCACACGGACGGCGACGAACTACTCACCTCTTGTGCCCTCGGTCGCGGTTATTGGTACACTTATCTCGGCCTTTTTGGTGATCGCTCTCGCCCTCATCATGTTTGCGATACGCAAATTGCAGACTCGGAACGCTTGATTTAATGCGAGTCGGCTTTTCGGTTAAAACAATGGTGTTGGCGCGCGGAAGAATCCCAACATGCGAGCACAGTCTGAGACTGTCAAATTGGGGGCACAGCCGTTGAAGGAAATCTCTTCGGTTCGCCAGCAAAAATTGCCCTTAATTGCCACGAGAGAAATTTAGGCCATCAGCTCACGCGATCGACCTTAATGCTTTTCGCTGCGTATGATGCCAGTAATAAGCGGCCATCGAACTTCCAGCGGTCAAGCTCGGTTTTGTCCCGCGTTGCCGTCATCCGCGTACCGAGAATGCTGCAAGTTGCATGACCGGCAGGAACGCGCAAGCCGCATCGCGGCGTCAAGTAGCCCGACGAATGTCTCCTTCAGCCGAAACTGACGCCACGACTTTCAGACTAACAGAGATGTGGGCCTCAGGCCATCGGCGACATTATCCTCGGCTTCAGACAAAGCCAGCTCCTTCCATTCACTGCGAAGACTGCCCCCTGACAGGCAGTCCCCGGCTCGCAGGATGTTCACGATGTCCTGTCCGGAAAACAGTCGTACCGGATTTCGATATCCCCCTGGTCCGTACACCATCATGTTGGTTTGATAGCTTATCGGGGTGGCAAAGGTTGCAC
>JBBKXP010000416.1:0-9648 GCA_037969545.1 Paracoccaceae bacterium
GTCGTCTACGAAGCCAGCGGTGGTGGCGCGCGGATTGTGATCACTGGCCGGATCGCCGCCTATGACAAACCTTTCACGTTGCAGGGCGAATTTCCGGGTGCGCAGGTGATTTTCGAGTATGTGCCGGTCAGTTCCGCCGGAGGGGCTGTTGACTATACCTTTGCCGGTGGCGGGATCAGCGGTGCCGGAAACGGCGTTTACACGATCACGGCGCAAGGTGACGGCACTTTTCTGATCGAACAGTCAACCAATGGCTGCGTCGACGGGATTGCAAACTCCTGCGCGGCCAACAGCGAAAAGATCGTGCTAACCCCGATCGCCCCCTGATCGCAGCGGTTGTGACTGGCCCGGCCCCGCATTATCAAGCGGAGAATAGACGCCGGGGACACCATGCAGATTTGCCGCACCATCGCCGATATCCGTGCCGCCCTGGCCGGATTCAGGGCGCGGGGCGACTCGGTCGGGCTGGTCACCACGATGGGGGCGCTGCACACCGGGCATCTGCAACTGGTGGCCGCGGCGCGGGGAGTAAGTGACCGGGTGGTTGCGACGATCTTTGTCAACCCGACGCAGTTCGGCAATCCCGCCGATCTGGACGCTTACCCGCGCACCGAGGCCGCAGATCTGGGGCTGCTAGAGGCTGCCGGGGTCGATGCGGTATTTATCCCGACCGTCGCGGAAATATACCCGGAGGGCGATGAAACCGTGGTCGAAACGACCCGGCTGGCGAACATGCTGCATGGGCTTGTGCGCCCGGGTCACTTTCGCGGAGTGGCGACGGTGGTGGCAAAACTGTTCAACATCGTCGGTGCGGATACCGCGTTCTTTGGCGAAAAGGACTATCAGCAGTTGGCCGTCATTCGCAGGATGGTGGCCGACCTGCACATGCCCATCCGTATCCACGGCGTTGACACGGTGCGCGAAGCCGACGGGCTGGCGATGTCATCCCGCAACCTGCGGCTGACGCCCGAAAACCGCGCGGCGGTTCCTGTTCTGCACCGCGCCCTGACGCGGGCCGAAAACCTTGCCCGCACCGGGGCATTGGTCGGCGATATCGACGCCGCGATCCGCGCGACCATTGCCGACGAACCCCGCGCAACGCTTGTAGGACTCGACATCGTCGATCCCGCCACGTTCATTGCCGCCAGCGGCCCCGTCATCGGCCCCATCGCAATCATGATCTCTGCGCAGTTCGGCGATGTGTTACTGATCGACCAGAAGGAGATTTCGCCATGAGCGCCCAAGCCGAACAGATCCGCCGCAACACCGTGCCAATGATCCGGCAGCGCAAGGGGGGCGAACCCATCGTTTCGCTGACCAGCTATCACGCGCATACCGCTGCAATCGTTGATAAATATGCCGATTTCATTTTGGTCGGCGACAGTCTGGGCATGGTGATGCACGGGATGGAAAGCACCGTGGGCGTACCGCTTGACCTGATGATCATGCATGGCAAGGCGGTGGTGCGGGGCACCAAAAAGGCCCTGATCGTCGTCGATATGCCATTCGGCAGCTATGAAGAAAGTCCGAACATGGCGTTTCGCAATGCCGCCAAGATCATGAAGGAAACCGGCTGCGGCGCGGTCAAGCTTGAGGGTGGCAAGCGGATGGCCGAGACGGTTCATTTTCTGGTCGAACGGGGGATTCCGGTGATGGCACATACCGGCCTGAC
Organism: Paracoccaceae bacterium; assembly: GCA_037969545.1. Taxonomy (GTDB): domain Bacteria; phylum Pseudomonadota; class Alphaproteobacteria; order Rhodobacterales; family Rhodobacteraceae; genus JBBKXP01. The sequence goes on from JBBKXP010000416.1 coordinate 1,673, forward strand.
ACCGCAATCGTCGCACGTGATGGGCGGGTTCAAGACCCAAGGACGCGACGAAGAAACCTGGAAAGACCATGTTACCGACGCGCAGGCGGTGGCGGATGCGGGAGCCTTTGCGGTGGTGCTCGAGGGGATGGTCGAGCCGCTGGCAGCCAAGATTACCAAACAGGTGGCGATTCCGACCATCGGGATTGGTGCGTCGGTGGAATGCGACGGTCAGATTCTGGTGCTTGAGGATATGCTGGGGCTGAACCCCTGGACCCCCAAGTTCGTCAAGGTTTACGGGGCATTGGGCCCGATGATCGAGGATTCGGTGCGCCGCTATGCCGAAGACGTCAAGGCGCGGGCGTTCCCGACCGAGGATGAGGTCTATCGCTAGGGAAAGGAATACCTGACTCGACTTGGAGAGGTCAGCGGCGTCCAATGTCGGCATAGAGCGGTTTGCTTTTGATTGACACGATTGGAGGTCCAGATGTTGCAATATTCCCTTTCCGACGCTGCCAAGCTGGCCGAGGCGAGCTACGCCCCCGGCAACATTACCGCGCCCCGTGTCATCGACCGACTGCAGGACGGCAGCGATGTCGATGCGGTTCTGCTGGACGGTGGGACACTGCTGTTGCCGGGCAGCAATTCGCTGAACGATTACATCAAGTTCAACCTGCGCATTTTCAATGTCGGCAACAAACGCTACCGGCTTGACGAACAGACGACCGAGAAAGGTGCCAGCCAGACAATCTGGCATCAGGGATTTCTGACCTACGCCAAGCACGTGTTCGACTGGATCGGACCGCGCAAACCGACGTTCATCATCGGCCATTCACTGGGGGCGGCGGCGGCACAGATCCTGTGCCGGACCTATCTGGTACCCACAATCGGATTTGCCGCGCCGCGTCCGAAAAAGGTCAATGGCCCGATCAAGGACGACGGGCTATGCCTTTCGGTCTGTCGCAGGGACGATCTGGTCGTCGATCTGGCCCCCGGATTTTCGCGGATGGGGCGGGAATGCATGGTGACGTCGGGCACAGCGGGCGGAATATTTCCGCATGCGATGCGGCACTACCGGGCAATTCTGACCGAATTCGCCGGAACCGGGTCGATCCCCGATCGGTGGCCGGTCTGACGTCCAATTTGCGATTTTGTGGGTGCATCCGGGGTCGCCCCCGCGATTTCAGCAAATCTTGGCAGCGTCAACGGCCTGGTTCTCGTCAGATTGGTCGCCTCGTGTCACGGCACTATCGGACTGGCTGTCAGTCCAAACTTACAGCAGCCCCGGCACGACCAGATCGGGGGGGCGGTGGCCGTCGTCGAACGTCTTGATATTGATGATCACCTTTTCGCCCATCTCGATTCGTCCCTCGACCGTTGCCGACCCCATGTGCGGCAGCAGGACTACGTTGGTCAGTTCGCGCAGGCGCGGGTTGATGGCGGTGGCGTTCTCGTAAACATCCAGCCCCGCGCCAGCGATTTCGCCCGCCCGCAGCATTCGGGTCAAGGCGTTTTCGTCGATCACCTCGCCACGCGACGTGTTGACGATCACCGCTTCCGGTTTCATCAGTTTCAGGCGCCGGGCGTTCATCAGGTGGAACGTTGCCGGGGTATGCGGGCAGTTGACAGAAATGACATCCATCCGGGCCACCATCTGGTCAAGGCTTTCCCACCATGTCGCCTCGAACTTTTCCTCGATCTCGGGGCGCAGGCGTTTGCGGTTGTGATAATGCACCTGCATGCCAAAGGCGCGGGCGCGACGCGCCACCGCCTGCCCGATCCGGCCCATCCCAAGGATGCCCAGACGACGTCCGGCGATCCGCCCGCCCATCATCGCGGTCGGCGCCCAGCCCAGCCAGTTGCCCGACTGCATCAGCGCCAGACCTTCGGGGATGCGCCGGGTGACGGCCAGAATCAGAGCCATTGCCATATCGGCGGTGTCCTCGGTCACGACACCGGGGGTGTTGGAGACAAGAATGCCGCGTTGGCGGGCCGTTGCGACATCGATGTGATCGACGCCAGCACCGTAGCTTGCGATCAGCTTCAGCCGATCCCCGGCAGCGGCCAGCAGACGGGCGTCAATCTGGTCGGTCACGGTCGGCACAAGCACATCGGCGCCCTGCATCGCTTCGGCCAATGCCTCACGGGTCATCGGCACGTCGTCAGTGCGCAGGGTGACGTTGAACAATTCGGTCAGCCGGGTTTCGACAACGTCGGGCAACCGTCGCGTGACAACAACACTTAGCCGTTTCCCGGTCATCGCATTCCCCCGCCACTTTCAAATCAGTGCCTTCCGTGGCAGATTGCGCCTTGCGGACGGGCTGCACAAGAACAACGCGCCGTTATACGGGCTGGAATGAGGCAAGAGTCGTGATCGCAATCAAAGTTGTGCGCCGTTTCGGTGCGGTGCTGGCCCTGTTGGCACTACCATTGATGGCAATTGCGCAGGACGTACCGGATGAAAGCGTCCCGATCGCGATTTCGCTTCCCGATGCCGATGCCCGCGGCCCGGTGACCAACCTGCCGATGCCGCGCTTTGTGTCACTGAAAGCCAACGAAGCGAACGTGCGGCGTGGCCCGTCGCTGACCCACCGGGTCGACTGGGTGTTCACCCGCCGCGACATGCCGCTGCAGATCGTCGCCGAATACGGCCATTGGCGGCGCGTGATCGACCGTGACGGACAAGGCGGATGGGTCCACTATGCCATGCTGTCGGGGGTGCGCACTGTCATTGTCGATCAGGATATGGAGCCGCTGTTTTCACGCCCAGACAGCCGGTCGCAGGAAAACGCCGTATTGCAGGCCGGTGTGGTCGCGCGGATCAACAAATGCGACGTGGACTGGTGCCAGATCAGCACCGGAGGTTATCGCGGCTGGGCACCCAAGGTGGCACTTTGGGGTGTGGGCGACAACGAGGTTCTCGACTAGACAGGTCGCATGGCGCCGACACGCGAAACCAGACTGAACCTATCCGCCGGGCTGTTGTCGGTCACAGTGGCGCTTGTGCTGGTACTGGCCAAACTTTGGGCGCTGGGGCAGACCGGGTCGCTGGCCGTCGCGGCGACGCTGGCGGACAGTGCGATGGACCTGATGATGTCGCTTGGTGGACTGGCCGCGATTGCCTATGCGGCGCGGCCGCCCGACGATGACCACAACTTTGGTCATACTTCGGCCGAGGATCTGGCAGCACTCGGGCAATCGTTGTTCATCCTGATATCAGCAGGGGTCATCGCGGTGGCTGCGGTGTTTCGCCTGCTGGCTGACGATGTGCCGTTGCCGGTGCGCGAATCTTCGGGGATGGCTGTCGTCTTGTTTTCCATCGTCGTGACCCTGGGGCTGGTCGTCTGGCAGCGCCGGGTCGCGGCGCAGACCGGCAATCAGGTTGTGCGGGCGGATTCACTGCATTATCTGGGTGATCTGATCCCCAACGTCGGGGCCCTGATCGCCCTCTGGGCCTCGGCCCGTTTCGGTTTAGGGGAAATCGATTCAGTGGTGGCACTGGGCGCCGCTGCCCTGTTGGCCGTGGGTGCCTTGCGGATCGGCAAGGGGGCCTGGGACGCGTTGATGGACCGGCAGGCCGATCCGGCAATGATCGCCGGGATCGGGACGATTGCCGACGAGTTTGCCGGCGTGCGTGGCTATCACGATCTGAAAACCCGGGTCGCGGGCAGCCGGGTTTTCGTCAACCTGCCTAACGAACCGGCCGGGGCGCAAAGCCCTGCTCAGGCGCACGCCATCGGCGCGGCGTTGCGCCGGGCGATCATAGCAGCCTATCCGCGTGCCGATGTATTGATCCACAAAGACCCGGTGGGGGTGGTGAAACACCCCGACGATCCGCGCGACTGAGGCGGGGCGGGGGCGCTGCCACCCGTCCCTGCGGGGCTCCCCCGGAGTATTTTTGGCCAACAGAAGCGGTAGGAGTCAGGTGACCTCAAGCAGGCCGCGCCCTTTCAGCAACGCTTCGACCCCCGGCATCCGGCCGCGGAACCTTGTATAAAGATCGGCGGCCTCGGCAGAACCGCCTGCCGAAAGTATATGCGTTTCCAATGCCTTGGCAGTTTTTGCATCGAATGCCCCGCCGGCTTCTTTGAAGGCGTCAAAGGCGTCGGTGTCCATCATTTCGGACCACATGTAGCTGTAATAACCGCTGGAATAGCCGTCGCCACTGAACACATGCGCGAAATGCGGCGTCGCATGGCGCATCCGGATCGCATGCGGCATCCCGATCTCCTCCAGCACTTCGGCCTGTTTCTGCATCGGATCAGCGGGCCCGTCGCCCTCGTGAAACGCCAGATCGACCAGCGCGCTGGAGACATATTCGACGGTCTTGAACCCCATATCGAAAGTCGTCGCGGCCAACATCCGGTTCAGCAGGTCCGTCGGCATCGGTTCGCCGGTATCGGCATGGGTGGCAAACTCGGCCAGCACCTCGGGGACTTCTAGCCAGTGTTCATAGAGTTGGCTGGGCAGTTCGACGAAATCACGGGCGACCGAGGTGCCGCTGATCGATTCATAAGTCACGTCCGACAGCATTTGATGCAGCGCGTGGCCGAATTCGTGGAACAGGGTGCGGGCGTCGTCGTAAGACAGCAGCGCCGTCTCTCCCTCGGCGGGCTTGGCGAAATTGCAGACATTGATCACTTGCGGGCGGATATCGCCGGCCAGCTTTTGCTGGCTGCGCATCGCTGAACACCAGGCACCTGATCGTTTCGAAGGGCGGGCGTAGTAGTCGCCGATGAACAGGGCAACATGTTCGCCATTGCGTGTGACATCCCAAAGCCGCACATCGGGGTGGTAAAGCGGCCCGGTGGCTGGCGAGAATTCCAGCCCGAACAGGCGGTTGGCGCAGGCAAAGGCGGCGTCGATCATCCGGTCAAGCTGCAGGTAGGGTTTCAGTTCGGCCTCGTCCAGATCATGTTCTGCCTTGCGCCGCTTTTCCGAATAATAGCGCCAGTCCCAAGGTTCGAGCGGCCCGGTATGGCCATCACCGTGCATCATCGCCATCAGGACTTCGGCATCCTTCGTGGCTGCGACAAGCGCCGGATCCCAGACCTTCATCAGCAGGTCGCGGACAGCAGCGGGGGTGCCGGCCATTTCGGTTTCCAGCTTGTAATCGGCAAAGTTGTCATAGCCCAGAAGCATCGCCCGTTCGGCCCTCAGCGCCAGAATTTCAGAAGCAATGCCCCGGTTGTCAGTCTCGCCGCCATTGGCGCCGCGCGCCACCCATGCCTCATATGCCTTTTGGCGCAGATCGCGGCGGGGCGAGAATTGCAGAAACGGCACGATCAGGGATCGCGACAGGGTCACGACCGGCCCGCCGTGATCCTTGCCCGCCGCCCGCGCCGTCGTGATGACGAATTCCGGCAAACCTTTCAGATCCGCCTCGGCCAGCGACATCACCCAATCGCGTTCGTCGGCCAGCAGGTTCTGCGAGAACGTCGTACCAAGGACGGACAGGCGCGATTTCACTTCTTTCAGACGGTCGGCGGCGTAGCCTTCCAACTCGGCCCCCGACCGCACGAAACCCCGCCGTGTCAGCAGCAGCACGCGCTGCTGTTCGTCGGTCAGTTCCAACGTCTCGCGAGCCTGCCAAAGTGTCTCGATCCGGGCGAAAAGAGCCGTGTTGGCGGTGATTTCCGATCCATAGCTGCTCAGCAGCGGCGCGAAATCGCGCTGCAGAGCTTCGCGGGCCGGCGTGCTGTCAGCCCCTGCCAGCGCATAAAAGGCACCCAGCACCTTGCCGAGACGATCTTCGGCAAGTTCCAGTGACTCGATGGTATTGGCGAATGTTGGCGGTTCCGTCGTCGCGTTGATCGCGGCAATGTTGGCACGCGCGTCGGTCAGGGCGGCATCGACGGCGGGGGCAAAATCGGCGTCGGTGATGTCAGCGAAGGGTGGCAGGCCAAAGGGGGTCGTCCAATCGGTCAGCAGGGGGTTGGTCATGTGGTCTCCTTTGCGGCCTACCTAAGCCCAAGGACCGCGAATAACCAGAGCACCCTAGCCCTGCCGCTTGCGCAGTCTGTGTTCGAGGCGGCGCAGGGCGAGCGAAAGGGAAATCGTCATGATCAGATAGATCAGGGCGACAACGTTGTAGGTCTCGAAGTAGCGGAAGTTTCCGGCGGCGGTGATCTTGCCCAGCTGCGTCACGTCGCTGACCCCAAGGACCGATACCAGCGACGAATCCTTGACCATCGCGACGAAATCGTTGCCCAGCGGCGGCAAGATGCGTCGGAACGCCTGCGGAAACACGATGTGCCGGAACCGATGTCGGCCCTTGAGGCCCAACGCCTCGGCCGCTTCGATCTGGCCGCGCTCGATACTTTGCAATCCGGCGCGAAAGACCTCGGCGATGAACGCCGAATAGCCCACCGTCAGTGCGATGACCGCCCGCCAGAGCAGGTTGAAATCGCGGGCGCGGATCGGGTCGAACCCCAGTCCTTCACGCAGCCAGTTGAACCCGGCAACCATCGTCGGGGACAGCACGAAGGCGACATAGAGCAGCAGCACGATAATCGGAACGCCGCGCACGATCTCGATATAGAACCGCGCACATTGGCGCAGCACCAGATAACGCGACAGCGACGCAACGGCGAGGAGCAGGCCGATCGCGCAGGCCATCGCAAAACTGACGAGGGTGACGAAAACGGTGATCTCGACACCCTTACCAAGTGTCAGAAGCACCTGATAATACAGGTCATCCGCGATCACGCGATAGAGCATGTAGCCAAGAATTGTCCCGGCCACGATCAGCCACCACGGAAAATCCTTGTCAGGCTGGGACTGCAGCATCAGGTGATCGGGGCCCCGCGTCGGGGGCCCCTGAATCGGGCGCTATTCACCCAGTTTGTAGTCCAGAAACCACTTGGTATTCAGCGCGTCGATGGTGCCATCGGCGCGCATGTCGGCAATCGCCGCGTTGATCGGTTCGACCAGATCCGATCCCTTGGGAAAGATAAAGCCGAAATCCTCGGTCCCCAGTTTCTCGCCGACGATCTTGAGGCCGCCGTCACTCGCAGCCACATAGCCGTTGCCGGCGGTGCCGTCCGTCAATGCCAGATCGACGTCGCCGTTGCGAAGCGCCTCGACCCCGGCACCGAAGGTTTCGAACTTGATGATTCGCGGGTTGGCCTCGTCGCCGTCCAACACCTCGTAGACGCCCACATAGAATGGCGTGGTGCCGGGTTGGGCGGCCATCAACAGGTCAGGGTTGGCGGCAAAAGAGGCAGCGTCGTTGAAACGTTCCTCGTCACCGCGCACCAACATGACCATTTCCGAGGTCATGTAACTGTCGGAAAAGTCGACGACTTCCTTGCGGTCGTCACGGATCGTGATGCCGGTCATGCCCATGTCGAACTGGCCTTCGGACACGGCGGGAATCATCGCATCCCAGCTGAAGTTTTCGTAGGCGACCGTCATATTCAGCCGCTTGGCAATTTCCGCCATCGCATCGTATTCCCAGCCGATCGCCGCGCCCGACCCGTCAACGAACTGCAACGGCGGATAGGCGTTTTCGGTGACGACGGTGATTTCGCGCCCGTCAAGGTTGGGCATGTGGGCCTCGGCCAGCAGGCCGGTGGCGAACAGGCTGGCGGCAAGGGCCAGCGGGGCAAGCAGTTTCATCGGGTTTCCTCCGGGTTGGACTGCTGCCAACTATGGCGCTGGCCGCGGCGTTGGCAAGGATTCGTGGCTGCAGACCGGACAGTCGGCCTGCCGTTTCAGGGTCAGCGTGCGGGTTTCTGCATAGAGTGCGTCGTAGATCAGCATGCGGCCCCGCAGACCCTCGCCCGCCCCGGTGATCGCCTTGACTGCCTCAACCGCCATCATCGCGCCGATGACACCGGGAAGCGGGCCGACGACACCCGCCTCGGCGCAGGTGGGGGCCAGACCGTCGGCGGGGGCCTCGGGGAAAATGCACTGATAGCAAGGGGTGCCGTTCGCCGGGTCAAAGACGCTTAACTGGCCTTCCCATTGGGTGATCGCGCCCGAAATCAGCGGTT
>JBBKXP010000417.1:0-2801 GCA_037969545.1 Paracoccaceae bacterium
CCTCCAACTCTTTCATTGCTTCGGTTGCAAGAAGGGCGGCGACATCTTCGCTTGGGTTATGGAGTCCGAAGCCGTCGACTTTCGCGAGGCCATCGAAATGCTGGCGGGGCGAGCAGGGATTGAGCTTTCACGCACCGGCGGGCCGAAACCGGATGAAACGCGGCGACGCCTAGAGATCATGGAGGACGCTCTGTCCTTCTTTCGCGAGGCGTTCGGTAAGTCAGACGCCGCACAAACCTACTCTAAGAGCCGAGGCCTAAGCGAGGAAACGCTTGCCACATGGCAGATCGGTTTCGCACCTGGTACCGAATATGCCCTTGGCACCCATCTGGGCAAGAAGAAGCACGCCCTGCGCGAGGCGCAAGAACTTGGCCTGCTGACATCGACACCGGACGGCTATCTGGATTTCTTCCGCAACCGGCTTATGTTTCCGATTCGCGACGAGCAAGGAAAGCTTGTCGGCTTCAGCGGTCGCTCGATGGACGGCACCGAACCGAAGTACATCAACTCGCGCGAAAGCCCTCTGTTTCATAAAGGGTCGACTCTCTTTGGATTGCACCAGGCGAGGCCGGTGATGAAAGAAAGCCGTCGCGCGGTGTTGGTCGAGGGGCAAATGGATGTCATTGCCTGCCATGGAGCGGGGTTGCCTGCCGTGGCTCCTCTGGGGACTGCACTGACGGAAATCCAGGCGCAAAAGCTGAAGCGTTATTGCGACGAGACAATCGTGCTTTACGATGGCGACAAGGCCGGCCGTGCTGCGGCAGAGAAGGCGTTTGAAGTGTTGGGAGGGGTCGGTATCCGCCGATCGGCTGTTGTGCTCGGCGCGGGTGAAGACCCGGATACGGTGTTGGAAAAGCGTGGCGTCGAGGGCTTGAAGAATCTAGTCGATGACCGCGTGTCGCCGCTGCGTTATCGCATTAGCTGGCTGCTGCGTACGCATGAGGCTGACCTAGCATCGCCAGAGTTCTGGGAGACAGCCGAGACCGAATTGGCGCGGTCAATGAATCTGCTGGAGGTCGACTCAATTATCGACGAATTGAGTGCGTACCATCCTAATGCCAGAGTAGACCGTATGGCAGTTGTGAGCGCGTTTCGAAACCAGGTTATCGCACGCAGGGGAACGCGGCGCGCCGCTGGTAATAGTGCTGTCAAGCAAACTGGTACAATCTCAAAGCCGCGGGCGCCAGAGCGCCTTCTTCTGCTGGCGGCGCTAGATCCGGATTTCAGGAACGAAACTTGGCCAATGCTTGCTGAGGACGACTTGATCGTAAGTGATGGAGGGAGATCGATTGCCGATGCCCTACTCGCGTATTCTACTGACCCGCCTACTTCAAATCGTGGCGAGATCGCCCAGGCACTTAATGAAGGGACACGAGGCGCGCTCATGGCCCTCGAAGCGAGCCAGGATCCATTCGGCGGAGCGGTCGAGCCTTTGAGTTCCGCTGCCATCGCTGACGCCCGTGAAAGACTTTTGAAGGAAAAGTCCCGTCGTCAACGTCTTAGACAATACGAAGCGAAGCAGGAGGCTGAAACTTTAGAAGAAATGTACGGCAGACCGAGCATGGAGCATGGGGAATGAGCGAACGCGCATTTGATATCGGCCCGTTAACGGACCGATTGGTCGCGCTTGGGCTTACGCAGGGCAGGCTGAGCCTTGATGACGTCAACCAGGAGATGGGCGTCATGGATCCCAGCGCGATCGACTGGATTTTCGACGAGTTGGAGCAGCGCGGGATCAGCGTGGATATCGACGATGACCGCGAGGGCACCCCTGACCTGCCCCCGGATGCGTTTGTTTCAATTGACGAGCTAACGGAGATGGACGGCCCGCCACTTGAAGAGGCGTCCCACCATTGGCGCGCGGTCATCGCGCGCACGCCTCTTCTTACGCTGGAGCAGGAGCGGGCATTCGCTGCTCAGGCTCGCGAAGGCTCCCCATTTGCGAAGCTTGTGATGGTCGAAGCCAATCTGCGACTCGTGGTAAGTATCGCCAAGCGGTACTGGCGCCAGGGCCTTTCGATGCAGGATTTGGTTCAAGAAGGCAATCTAGGGCTGATGCGGGCAGTTGAGAAATTCGACCCGTCGAAGGGCTACCGCTTCAGCACCTACGCGACGTGGTGGATTCGGCAATCCGTGGGTCGCGCGATTTCTGACCATTCGCGCACGATTAGGTTGCCGTCTTCAGTAAGCGACATGTTGCGACAGATCAACAAGACGCGCAATAGCCTTGAGCAGACACTGGGACGCGATGCGAGCGACGAGGAGGTTGCCGCCGAGATGGGTGTCAGCATCGATCGGCTGCGCGAAGTGGTCAAGATGGCAATGGAGCCCGTTTCGTTGGAAGCGCCGGTAGGCGGCGGCGAGGGATCCAGCCTCGCGGACTTTATCGAAGACCTTTCCACAGAGCCGGCCGAAGACGCGGCCGGGCGGTCGATTCTTCGCGAAAAGCTCGATGAACTGCTGAGTAATTTATCCGAAAGGGAGCAGGAGGTAATTACCTTGAGATTCGGCTTGCGAGACGGTGTGCCTCGGACTTTGGAAGAAATCGGCAAGACTATGGGGATCAAACGAGAGGGCGTTCGGCTCATCGAGCGCACGGCGCTAAGGAAGTTGAGAATGCCCGGCAACGAAGACGTGCTTCGCGGGATACTGGATTAGGGATAATGGGAGTGATGCAAGAATCGCAAACGCAGTGGGACTCGGCCGCCGAACGCTATCGAACGTCGAGTTGGCATTCCAATGAAGCCGCACTCGCGAATCTGATTCAAGTTGCCCAACCTTTGAGCGGGCGCGTACTCGAT
>JBBKXP010000418.1:0-3575 GCA_037969545.1 Paracoccaceae bacterium
CGTCAGGTCTTTCCAAATTGCCGCCGAAGTGTTGACGGACTTACATGAGACGACAAAGATCGCCTAGTCTTGCGTTTGTGCCGACGGCTCTCAGCCCTCAGCGGACCTTCCGTGGCCAAGCAGCCAACAACCGCTATGAGCCCATACTTACCGATTTGCTGCGCCATGGCGAACGTCTGCTTCAGCGGGCGCGTCCCTTCATATGGCTTCTCCCGAGAAAACGATGCTGGGCATTGGAATTTTATAGCTGCCGTCCGACAGGTACTTCGCTGCCAGATCATCGACCTCCTTGCGAATAGACGCTTGGACTTTCGCATCTTGTCTTTGCAGGATCAGTGGAACGCGTACCCCGAATTTCATGAAGAAGTCGAAAAAGCTCGGTTCAGGTGCATGAAGGATGTTTTCTACCGTCTCAGTCTTGATGCCGCCAAAGCCTGCGCTTCTCATCATCTCTGCAACATGATCACTGTCAGACAAAACGTAGGCATTGGGCGCGGGGTCGGCCCGCGTCATATCCGCATGCCGCCCAAGCACATCGAACAACATCCGATAGCATTCTGAAAGATCTGGCCCCAACCATTGGCTGAAAACAAACCTGCCGCCGGGCTTCAGAACCCGGCGCGCTTCGGACATAGCCCGCGCTGGATCAGTCACATGAAACAGCACAATATTACTCAGAACCACATCGAAGCTCTGGTCGAACGCAGGCAGATCTTCGACGTCAGCCAGCGTGAACTCAAGGTGAGGAAACTGCTCTTTGGCCTCGTCGATCATGCCTTGAGAGAAGTCTATCCCCTCGACGTCAGCTCCAAGCAAGTTTGTGCAAGCGGCGACGTAACCTGGGCCACATCCAGCATCCAACACGCGCGCGCCCGGGAACAATCGCGCATGAGCCAAAAGTGCGGGAATAGTTTGGAGTGTCGCCCGAGCTGTGGCATCCCGATAGAACGTCGCCCGCTCGCTCCAGCCTTGACGCTCACTTTCTCTAAAGGACGAATAATCCATTTTTGCACCCCCGATCTGTTCATCAGAAACCAAGGAGATACCGATGTCACGCGGGTAACTGGAGTCAATAACTGACTCCGAGTAGGCTGTTCCAAAACTAAGACGATTTTTGACCGCACCAGAATCCAAAGTTTTTTGCCAGCGTCCGAAAGCCGACCTCGACCACCAAGATGCGCAAGGCAGCAAAGTCCGCGCAGGGGACCTTCGTGTGCCGCGCAGCGAATGTCAGCTGTCCGCCCTTCGTGTCGCAGCCGCTTCCGGCCCTAAGCGGACCTTCAGTCGTAACCTGAACTCTGCGATGCGGCGTCTGCAAAGCCGCTAAAGCCGGAGGGCCGCGAGGTCTAACTTGGTGGGGGCGATTTGATAAGATTACCGGGCGACTGTTAGTTTCAAGACCTTCTTGCCGCAGTTTGGTTGAAAGGTCCTATCCAGGGCGGGCGCGCAGTTTGGGATCGGACCAGAGCCCGATCACTCCCATTTTGTTGTTAAATCAAGACTGTCGAACCATTTCTGAACGGATGCCTCGAGGTTCGAAACGTGATGTCCATGGGCCTCCAAGTCCGCGATCTCACCGTCCAGTTCCGACTTCAGGAACTTGTATCGCGCCTCCAATTCGCCGCTTGTCAGCCTGTGGCCATCGCTCCAGGCCTTCTGATCGCGCAATTGCTTCCGGGCTTTGGATATCTTCTCGCTCAGGGAATCGAGGCGAGCGTGCAGGGCATTCTTGGTCATCTATCTCTCCAGTTCTGGTCTTGTCTGCATGGGCATCAGTCGCCCGATTGGTCAGGGAACCGACCGTGCATCGTGGATCGCGGCTTGAATTCTTTCGCGCACATCTTCCGGCTCGCCCTGCACTGCTTTCAGAACGGTCCGCAAATCGGCCCGCACGCTGTGCAGTTGATCGATCAGGGAAATGACGATGCCGAGTGCGTCAGGATCCAAGTCGAACTCCTCGGACAATTCGCACAACAGTTCCATCCTGACGATATCCACCTGCCGGAAGACAATGCCCGTTTCGGTCGTTGTTGGTGTAACGATTTCCGCTTCGATGAAAGACCTGAGTTGGCTCACCGTCAGGCGCGCGACGACCTCGACCGCCTCATCTTCTGAGTAATGGTGGCTCATGGTTTCATTCCTTCGCGGGGATCATAGGGATGGCTTTTTCGCCATGTCTCCATGAATTCTGCCAATGCGGCGTCGATTTTCGGCGGCGTGACGATCCTTAGCTCAACTCGTTGGTCGCCGTTTTCCTTCCTGCCAACAGGTTTGACGCCACGGCCCCGAAGCCGAAGGGACTGGCCGCCGCTTGCACCCTTTGGGATCGTCAGATTGACCGGTCCGTCTATGGTCGGCACTTCGATCTTGCCGCCCAGTACAGCCTCGTCGATCGTGATCGGCAGGGTGAGGACGATGTCGTTGCCATCGCGCCGGAAAAGCGGATGTGCTTTCACCGACAGCGTAACAAGTGCATCGCCAAGCGGCCCGGCACCAATCCCGCGTCCGCCCTTACCGCGCAGGCGGATGGTCTGGCCATCGGAGACGCCTTGCGGGATATTTACATCCAGCACCCCGCCCTCCGGCAGCGTGATCCGGGTTTTCCCACCCTTCACAGCATCCATGAACGAGACTTCGAGCGAATACCGCAGATCGGGGCCGCGGGCATGGAATTCGTGGGATTGGCCGTCTCTGGTACGCTGCCCTTGCTGCCCCTGTCGCCGCAGGAACTCCGCAAAAATATCCGACTCACCATCGAAACCCTCAGAACCATGGCTGGTTCGATATGGATTTCCCGGTGCCTCGGCGTATTCGCGATAGAATTGCCGCTCCGTCCGCTCTGCCCCCGGCGCGTCGATCTCTCCGCGATCGAACCTGGCACGGGTTTCAGGGTCCTTCAGCAAATCATAGGCATGAGAGGCCGCCTTGAATCGTGCCTCCGCGGCCGGATCGTCCGGGTTCAGGTCAGGATGGCTCGAGCGCGCCAGCTTGCGATAGGCTTTCTTGATTTCATCCGCCGTCGCCGTCTTCTTTAAACCCAGAATTTCGTAGGGATCGTTACTCATGCACCACCACCAATACCGTTTTCGAAAGGGTTGCCCACTACTTTGATACGCGCTCGGCGAGAGCAAAGAAAGCGGCGCCCCTCTGATATCCGTCTCTGCCCGCTTGTGGCGCCGACCCGGTCACGCCACCGCACCGAAGACGGCGCCGACCCGGGCGGTTATCGCCATTGTGGTACCGCCTCGGGTGTGAAGGCTCCGTGAGAGCCTGTTCGACGCGCATTCGGGCTGGCGCGTGATTTGCTGCTGAGCCCGCGCAAGAATTGTGGACCTTCCGGTGCAGCCAAATCATTCTAATCCCTTCTTGGGTTCCAGGCGCGATGGCGACCTTACAAGCGAGCGCAATGATCGGGGCGGCAGCCAAGGATCGCACCATCTCTTGCACCTGAACACGCAAAGACACCGAAAGCGTCATCTCAGCGCTGATCAAACAGTCGCAAAGGTTGCCGCGCCAGCTGTACCGGTCCCTCACCTGGGATCGCGGCAAGGAAATGGCCGATCATCCTCGCCTCG
>JBBKXP010000419.1:0-11188 GCA_037969545.1 Paracoccaceae bacterium
CGGCACGACGCTCGACACCTCCCGCGTCCGTATCGCTGAAAGCGCACTTGTCGGCGCCTTCCCCTATTCCGTCCCGACCCGCCCACGCGTGACCTGTCAGGAGCGGCTTTATCCCCCCATCGACGGCCCTTTCGCCACCGGCGCGGTCGCCGGGGTGACGCTGTTCAATCGCATCAACACCGCGACCGACTGGACCACCGACGATTACCTGCGCGACTATCCCGCCCGCATCAACCTGCAGGCGGCGATGTTTTTCGCGCACGAGATGACGCATGTCTGGCAATGGCAGAACCGCAGCGTCACCGGCTATCACCCGTTCAAGGCCGCGGTCGAACATCAGGTCAGCGCCGATCCCTATCTGTTCGACCCCGACACCACCGCCGACCTGCTGACCCTGGGCTATGAACAGCAGGCGAGCCTTGTCGAAGAATACGTCTGCTGCCGCACCGTCGCCCCGGCCGCCCCGCGCACAAAGCGCCTTTTCGATCTGCTGTCAGCGCATTTGCCGCTGCGCCAGATCACACCTGATCCCCGCCAAGAGATTATCCTGCCGTGGGACAACGTCGACCTGCGCGGGATTTGCGATTAGACCGGGCAGCCGCCGGGTCTACCGTTGCACGGATTGCAGATAATTCGTCAAGGCCAGCAGGCGCACCGGCACCGGGGTGCCAAGACCGTTGGTTTCGACGATTGTCGTCGGCCCCATATCGCCTTCGCCAAACTCGGGCATCGCCGGGCTGAAGTGGCTGTTGCGGTTGAAGCCGTCTATCGTGCTCATCACATAGTCGCGGGGAAATGTGCCGCCGTTGTTGCGGGCGAGAATCGTCAGATCGGGGGGCACCGTGGCCAGTTGCCGCCCGACCGGGCCGGCACCACGGGCATCGTCGTTGTGACAGCTTGCGCAGTCTTCAAGAAAGGCCATGCCGCCGTCGACAGTGG
This sequence comes from Paracoccaceae bacterium, assembly GCA_037969545.1. Taxonomy (GTDB): domain Bacteria; phylum Pseudomonadota; class Alphaproteobacteria; order Rhodobacterales; family Rhodobacteraceae; genus JBBKXP01. The sequence continues at coordinate 940 of JBBKXP010000419.1, forward strand.
TGTCCTGCACGCAGCCCGCGAGGGTTGCCATTGCCAGAATGATCGTGAAACCGCGCATCGCCTGTCCCCGCCTGCTGTTTTTGCTTGTCTACAGCCTAAGGCAGCGGGGCGGATTGATCCAGATCAGGTCAGCGCAAGATCAGCCCGCTGACGGTGGCGCGGATCACCGAGTCGGTGTCGTCGCTGTCGGCCGACACCGCCAGCCCGACCAGCGCGCCGGGGGTGCCGCCAAAAGCCGTCGCATAATCGCGGGCCAGATCGACCTGTTCGTTGTGCGCCCCAGTGCCCGCCTGGCGCAGGGCCACCGTCACCCCCTGCCCCGGCGCATAGGGCGAGGCGATGATGGCGCCACGCCCGTAACTGCCGCCCCAGACGTATTGCAGAATGCGCACGTTGGCGTTGCCCATCAGGCGGCGGATGTTGGCACCTTCCAGCGCCTCGGCGTCGGCTTGCGGCAGAAAGACAAAGTAAAGCGAGATGTTGCGGTCATCGCCGCCTTTGCGGGCGAGGTCCGTGGCGGGCACAGATTGGTCGACCTGCCAGGACCACGCCGCACCTGTCGCGCGCCATTCGATGCGCGGCACCCGGGTCCAGGCAAGCGAGACCGCGCCTTCGGAGACGATCCCGAGGCTGGCGCCGAAGCTGTAGTCGTTGGAACTGAACATTTGCAGCCGCTGCTCGCGCCAGCCCGTTGCAAAGCTGACCGGCCCGGCCTGCGCAGCAGTGGCAATAAGGATGGCGGCGACGGGGGCGGCAAGGCGCATGGCGGGGGCTTTCCTGACAGATGACAACCTCGAACTAGTGCGTTGCTGCTGACATGGTTGTCACAAGTCTGACAGCCGGGTGTGAGGTCAGCCCTGCGCCAAGGACATGACCTGCGCCCAAAGGGTATCGGGCACGTCAACGGTTGTCATTTCCTGCCGGTTTGCACCAGGGATGCGGGCATTGTCCTGCGCCGCCACGGCCTCGGCCAAGCGAGCGAAACGGGCGGGAAAGGCATCGGTATGGGTGCCGGGGTCGATCAGGATGTAGAACTGGCCAAGGTCGTGCGGCGGACCATCGGGCAGTTTCAGTCCCTTGATGTCCAGCGAATTGACGCTCCCGGTCAGGCAGGCCGCCATCACCTCGGCCATCAGGCCAAACCCCCAGCCTTTGTAGCCGCCCGCACTGACCAGCGCCCCCTTGAGCGCCGCGTCGGGGTCGGTTGTCGGTTGGCCCGCGTTGTCGACAGCCCAGCCAAGCGGGATCTTTTCGCCTGCAGCCCGTGCCATCGTGATCTTGCCCAGCGCCACCGCGGAGGTGGAAAAATCAAAGTGCATCACCGGCTTGTCCGCGCTTGGGTCGGGTCCCGGCACGGTCATCGCGATGGGATTTGTGCCGATCACGGCGATGCTGCCACCGGGCGGCGCGACGACGGGCGAGGCATTGGTAAAGCCGATCCCGATCAGGCCATGGTCGGCAATCTGCTCGGTGAAATAGCCAAGGCTGGTGCAGGTGTGGGCATGCGCCACGGCAAGGGTGGCGACGCCGTTTGTCTGCGACGCCGTGACGGCGACAGGCAGGGCGCGGGCAAAGGCGGGTTGCGCAAAGCCGAATTTCGCATCCGCCGTGACGGCACCGGGCCGGGGCTGGTCGATATCGGGTTCGACGGTGCCGTTGACCCTGCCCGACCGCAATTGGAGGCAATAGCTTTCAAGGTAGTAAAGGCCGCAGATGACATTGCCCAGCGCCTCGGCCCGGGCCACGGCTCTGGCGACCTCGCCTGCCTGCCAGTCAGATGCACCGTGGGCGATCAGCGCGGCTCTGGACGTGGCGGCAATTTCGCTGATGGTTATTTTCATGCGGCCTCCCGGTTACGAGCCATGTTGGTTGCTGATTTTCGCAATGGCAAGAGGCCGCGAAGGTGCATCAGGGCCTCGGTTCCGGCAACGTGTAGCGATAGGCCGAACAACATATACCATTGGAAGTGCTGCAAAAGGTCATAGCCAAAGGCGACACCGCCAATGCTCCCCAACAGCCGGATCGTGGCGACCGCCAGTCCAACGGCGTAGGCGCGGATCATCCAGACCCGATGCGCCGGCACATTGCGCGCACGGATGCTGCGATAGGCCTGCACCAGTGCCCAGATCATCCAGGGTGCAAAGACCCAGATCATGGCGATCGTCAGGCCGCCACCCAGCGCCGGAAAGGCAATGACCAGCCACATGACTGACCCCGCCGACAGCAGGCCGCACAGGATGAAAACCCGGCCCATGATCCGGTGCAGACCTGGCAGACGCTGGCGCAGGCGGGGCCGGAACTGGAACGGGCCGATCAGCAGGAAAAGCAAGCCGGGCAGGATGTGCAGCGCGGTGATTATGGGATGGTCGAGGTAGCGTTGTTCGAACAGTTCCACCCCTGCCGTCCGGTCGATGACGAAGGGGGCGACCAGTCGGATGACGCTGTTCAGGATCGCAACACTGGCCAGCAGCATGAGGGCGGCAAAGCTGTTGGCCGTCAGAAACCGGATCAGTCGGGTCATTGATTCGCTCGTTGCTTTCGCAGTTGTCGCGGATCCATTCGCGCAAATCGCTTTTAATGTAAATAGGCTTTACATCAAGCGTCGGCAAGTTTTCCGTCGACCAATCTGACTGTGCGGTCCATCCGGGCGGCCAGATCCATGTTGTGGGTGGCAATTACCGCCGACAAGCCGGTGGCGCGCACAAGGTCCATCAGGGTGGCAAACACCCGTTCGGATGTGGCCGGGTCAAGGTTGCCGGTAGGTTCGTCGGCCAGCAAAAGGCGCGGCTGGTTTGCCAGCGCGCGGCAGAACGCCACCCGTTGCTGCTCGCCCCCCGACAGCGCCGCCGGGCGGTGGCTGGCCCGATCGGCGACTCCGACCTGATCCAGCAGGGCGCGTGCGCGGTCACGGGCGGTGCGTGCGCTGACGCCGTTGGCAAGTTGCGGCAGGACGATATTTTCTTCGGCACTGAACTCGGGCAGCAGATGGTGGAACTGGTAGATGAAGCCGACCGTGTCACGCCGGACGGCGGTGCGTTTGCGATCATTCAGGTCGGTCATGTCGGTACCGCCGATGCTGACCCGGCCGGTGTCAGGGGTGTCGAGCAGCCCGGCGATGTGCAGCAGCGTCGATTTGCCGGCACCCGAGGGGGCGACCAGCGCCACCACTTCGCCGGATTCCACGGTCAGGTCGGCGCCTTGCAACACCCTGACTTCAGAAGGTTTTCCGCTGTTGTAGGTCTTAGATACCGCAACGACGCGCAACAGCGGATCATTCATAGCGCAGCGCCTCGACGGGGTTCATCCGTGCGGCGCGGCGGGCCGGAAAGATGGTGACGATCCAGGACAGGCCCAACGACAGGCTGACCGCAGAAATCACGTCACCCAATTGCAGTTTGGCCGGGATCGCATAGATGCCGCGGATCGCCGGATCCCAGACGCCACCGCCGGCCAGAAAGTTCACCAGGCTGAAAATCTGGTCGATATAAAGCGCGAACAAACAGCCAAGCAGAACGCCCAACACGGTGCCCAACGTTCCGATTCCGGCGCCGCAGATGAAAAAGATGCGCAGAATCGAGCCTTCGGTCAGGCCGACAGTGCGCAGGATGCCGACATCGCGGCCCTTGTTTTTCACCAGCATGATCAGGCCGGAAATGATGTTCATCGAGGCGATCAGGACGAGGATCGAGAGGATCACGAACATCACGTTGTCCTCGATCGTCAGCGCCCGCAGGTAACGCCCGACACGGTCCTGCCAGCTATAGGCCCAGACCCCCTCACCCGCCGCATTGGCGACAGCAAATTTCATCTCGTCAGCGGCATCCAGGTCGGCGATCCGCACCTCGAGCGCGTTCGCCATGCCGTCCTGATTAAAGATCAGCTGGGCGGTGTCGAAGGGCAGATAGGCCCGCACTTCGTCGATCTGATAGCGGCCGGTGGAAAAGATGTAGGTGACCGGATAGGCATTGACCCGGGTCGAGCGGCCCATCGGCGTTGCGGTGCCACTGCGAATGGTTAACTCGACCCTGTCGCCCAGTTCGACGCGCAGCCGGGCGGCCAGTTCGGACCCCAGCGCGATCCCGTTCGGAAAATCGGCCAAATCGCCAAAGGTGCGTTCGCCCTGCACAATGGCGGTGGAATTCTTCAGATCCTCGGGGCGGATGCCGTAGATATCGGCCAGCGTGTCGATTCCGTTGGCGCTGGCCATCGATTGGCCACGGATCAGCGGATCGACCGCGATCACCCCCGGCACCGCCATGATCCGCTGCCCCATCGCATCGAAATCGGGGATGCCTTTGTCGACCGACTGCACCGTTATGTGGGCATCGGCGCCAACGATAGTATCGACGAATTCGGCGCGGAATCCGCTGCGCACGGCCAGTGTCGCGATCAGAGCAAAGACCGCCAGGGTGACGCCGATCAGGCTGATCCAGGTCATCACGCTGACGCCGCCCTCGGCACGCTTGGCGCGGATGTAGCGCCATGCGATCATCCACTCGAAGGCGGCAAAGGGGCGGGTACTGACAGACATGATGCTCGGGCGGTCCTATTTCGCGCACCATGTGGCGTGGCCCTTTTGACGTCAAGACGCAAGGCCGGTGGTGGATCTGGTCAGCCGCGTGCCGTCGCAGAGCCGGCCAAATAGAACGGACGATTCAGAACTGTCGGACAGCGGCATTCAGTAGTGGTTACCGACGGTTTCCAGCGGTTTCAACTTCGCCGGATCGGCCAGCGCCTTGCCGGCCGCAGCCCATAACAGGCCCCGGCGCAGCATCTCGTGCGCCAGTCCGTGATCGATCAAGTCGGCATGATGTCCAAGGGCGTTATAGTAGACGCGACCCTGCCCCCATTTGCGCGTCCAGGCCACCGGCATGTCGACCGGTCCGTTCGGGCTGTGATACCAGTCGACGATTGGAAACCGGGTGGTGGCCAAGACGTGATTGGCGGGGTCGACGTGCAGGTAATACTGTTCGGTCGCAACCGTGAAATCGGCGATACCAGCGGTCAATTCATGAGTCTTGTCCGTCATTTGCACGGTGTAGTTCACGCCGTCGCCGCCGGGATGCGCGACCCAGTTGGCACCGGTCATGAACTGCCAGAGTGTCAGATCGCGGAACGCATCGCACATGCCGCCGTGACACCCGGCCAGGCCCGTGCCATGCGCAACGGCTTCGCTGACATGGGTGATCTGGTCGCGGGTCGCCTGCGACATGGTCCAGACCGGGACGATCAGGTCGTAGGATTTCAACGCCTCGGGGTCATCGAAACAGGCCAGGCTGTCGGTCACGGTGACAGCCATTCCGGCGTCGGTCAGCATCGTGCGAAAGACTTCGGCGACGCGGTCGGGCTGATGCCCGTCCCAGCCGCCCCATGTGATCAGTGCCGTTGTCATCGCGCCCTCCGCCGTTGCCCCACACTTGGCGGCAGCCGCAGCGGGGTCAAGCGGAAAGGGTGTATAATATATTTGACACCGCGTCTAATATTTCTTACCTTATGTCCAGTCAAGCGGACACGGGCGATTCGGAAAGGGATGCGACGATGACGTTCGAAGAACGCAACAATCTGGTGGGAATCCTTTGCGGGGCGATCATGATCACCGTCTATGTCTGGCGAATCACTGCACTGCACGGCGCGGGCGTGTTTGACGGGCATGATGGCCTGATGCTCTGGGCTCGCGAAACACTTTGGCTGATCGGCTATGGCATCGGGCTTGTCATTGTTGCGACCATCCTTTTCAGCATCTTTTACGCCATTGTCACCAACGACCCCAAGCCGAACATGGTGGTCGATGAACGCGACCGGATGATCAGCATCTGGGGCCAGCGCGTGACCATCGCGGTGATGTCGGTGTTCTTTGTCGCCGCCCTTTTCGCGCTGGCCTTTGGCTGGAGCGCCTTTGCGGTGTTCAACATCATGCTGGCCGGCTTTGCCTTTGGCGACATGGCCGGGAACCTGACGAAGCTCGGACTCTACAGGTTCTGGGCTTGATGGGGAAACTGCGTATTGCCAATAATATCCGCCGGTTGCGGTTCGATGCTGCCGAAATGACGCAAAAGGATCTGGCCGAAATCGTCGGCGTCACCCGGCAGACCATCGTCGCCATCGAAAATGCAAAATACTCGCCGACGCTGGAACTGGCGTTTCTTATTGCCCGGGCGTTCGGCAAGCCGCTGGATCAGGTGTTTACCGTCGACCCCGACACCTGACCCCCTGACATCATAGGAGACCCGACCATGCCACGCATTTTCATGCGCCCGAAAGGGCTTGCCATCACCCTGCTGTTGCTGACAGCCATCTCCGTGCTGATTGCCGGGGTGCGGGTGTTCCAGATCCCGCTGGGCGCCCTGCCCGACGATGCGGCCAAGTTTCGCGCCGTGCCTGTGCCGCACTTTGTTCATGCCCTTGCAGGGTTCCTGTTCGGCGCGTTGGGGCCGTTACAGTTTGCCGGGGTGCTGAAACGTCGTTTCGGCCGCCTGCACCGGATCATGGGCCGGGTCATCGTGATCGCAGGCCTGTTCCTGGCGCTGTCGTCGCTGCGCCTGCTGTGGCAGTTTCCCGACACATCCACCTGGCTGCTGGCCACTGCGCGGTTGGTCACGGGGCTGGGACTGGCCGCCGCCCTGATCCTGGCGATGAGGGCGATCCTGCGCCGCGACGTGGCCAGCCACCGGGCATGGATGATCCGCGCCTACGCCATCGGCATGGGGGCCGCCACCATCGCGCTGATCCAGTTCCCGATCTTCATCATCACCGGCGCCCCGGTCGAAGGTATCGCGGCGGACATGCTGTTCGTCGTCTCGTGGATCATCAACATCGGGATCGGCGAATGGGTGATCCGTCGCGGCTTTGAACCAACCGGCCCCTTGCCGTGGCCAGTCTAGCGGCTGATGTAGATACCGGCGATGGTTTCGATCGCCTGCGCCACGGGCATTTCTTCGCTTTGGCCGGTCTTGCGCGATGTCACCTCGACCACACCATTCTTAAGGCCGCGCGGCCCGACAGTGATCCGCCACGGCAGGCCGATCAGGTCCATCGTCGCGAATTTGCCCCCGGCCCGTTCGTCGCGATCGTCGTAGAGCGGTTCAAGCCCCAACAGGGTCAGCGACCCATAGATCGCTTCGCAGGCCGCATCGGTCTCGGTGTCGCCTTGCCGCAGGTTGACGATGCCGCAGTGGAACGGTGTCACGCCTTCGGGCCAGATGATCCCATTGTCGTCGTGGCTCGCCTCGATGATCGCGCCCAGCAGGCGGGACACGCCGATGCCGTGGCTGCCCATGTGGACGGGCACGGGTTTGCCGTCGGGGCCCTGCACCAGTGCCTTCATCGGTTCGGAATACTTGGTGCCAAAGTAGAAGATTTGACCGACTTCGATCCCGCGCGAGGATTTGCGCCGGTCTGCCGGAATCGCGTCGAACAGGGCCGGGTCGTGGGTTTCATCGGTGCGGGCATAGGGGGTCGTCCATTCACGCACGATCTCGGCGCAGGCGGCGCGGTCGTCGTAGTCGATTTTGCGGTCACCGAAGGTCAGATCAAGGATTGCGCTGTCGTAGAAAACCTCGGATTCGCCTGTTTCCGCCAGCACAAGGAATTCGTGGGTATTGTCGCCCCCAATCGGACCAGAATCGGCCCGCATCGGGATCGCTTGCAGCCCCATGCGTTCATAGGTGCGCAGGTAGCTGACCATGTGGCGGTTGTAGGCGTGCAGCGCTGACGCCTTGTCGATGTCAAAGTTGTAACCGTCCTTCATCAGGAACTCGCGCCCCCGCATGACGCCGAAGCGCGGCCGCATCTCGTCGCGGAATTTCCACTGGATGTGGTAAAGGGTCATCGGCAGGTCTTTGTAGCTGCCGACGTGGCTGCGGAAAATGTCGGTGATCATTTCCTCGTTGGTCGGGCCATAGAGCAGATCGCGTTTCTGGCGGTCGGTGATCCGCAGCATCTCTTCGCCATAGTCGTCATAGCGGCCGCTTTCGCGCCAGTGATCCGCCGATTGCAGGGTCGGCATCAGCATCGGGATGTGACCCGCCCTGATCTGTTCCTCGTGAACGATATTTTCCAGCTTGCGCAGCACCTTGAAACCCAAGGGGAGCCAGGAATAGATGCCCGCTGTCGCCTGCTTGATCATCCCGGCCCGCAGCATCAGGCGATGGCTGACGATCTGCGCCTCGGCGGGGTTTTCTTTCAGAGTGGGCAGGAAATAGCGGGAAAGACGCATGATGCGGACCTTTGGGAAAAGTGTTCCGCACGGGTGTAGTTGGGCGGTGGAGGGCAGGCAAGCGCAATGCCGCCTGCCCTGTCGTCAGACCGGCAGTCCCGCCGGATCGCCGATCCGACCCGTTGGCTGACCTGGCAGGTTCTGCCGAAGATCGCCCAGACCGAAGCGCGCGACCATGAAGAGAAAAATCAGCATTGTTGCCAAAGCGCACAAAGAACCGATTTGCGCCAAAGTCTCTGTGCCATTGCTGATCACTATCGCAATTCCCGGACCGAAAGTTACCGCCGTAACGATGCCGATCGCGAAATGAACGCTGGCAAGTCGCGTGACTGCCGCCCGTGGCGTCAGATGGTAGTAGATTCCGAACAGGACCATCATGACGCCGCTGACAAGATTCAAATGGGCATGGGCGGGGAACAAACTGTGGTCACCCGAGATCGACATGACAAGACCCCAGACCATGCCTACACTAAGACAGACCACGCCCGTCAGAAAAAACCAAAAAGCCAATCCCCTCATTGCCGTATCTCCATATTCCTGAAAGAGAAGACCACCCTTATTGTGTGGCATTTTGACATTAGCACCGAACACTGCTTGGCCAAAATGAAATCTTCTGCCGGTCCGGGCGCGGCGATGCGCGATCGAGGGGCTTGAATCGTGACCGACAACCGGCGACACACAATCCAACCAAGGAGGCATCATGGCTCTGCCCGTTCAGAAACAAGCGATGTATTGGGGGATCGCCACGGCGGTCTTTCTGATGGTGCTGTGGTATCTTGGCAATGTCATCCTGCCATTCCTGCTGGGGGGTGCGATCGCCTATTGCCTTGACCCGATCGCTGACCGGCTGGAACGGCTGGGCCTCAGCCGGGTGATGGCAGTCGCTGTCATCACCCTTGTCGCGATCATGATTTTCGTGCTGCTGATCTTGCTGGTCATCCCGCTGCTGGTGCAACAGGCCGGGATGCTGATCAACACCGCCCCGGACATGTTCGCCCGGCTGCAGACCTGGCTTACCGAACGGTTTCCGCAACTGATGGATGAAAGCAGCACGATCCGCGCCCAACTGGTCGCCATCGGCGAGGCGATCCAGTCAAAGGGTGGCGATCTGTTCAACGGTGTCGTCAGTTCGGCGCTGACCCTGATCAACGTGCTCGTGCTGCTGGTGGTCGTGCCGGTGGTGGCATTCTATCTGCTGCTGGACTGGGACAACATGGTTGCCCGGATCGACGAACTTTTGCCGCGCGATCATGCACCGGTTGTTCGCCGGCTCGCAAAGGACATCGACAGCACCTTGGCGTCCTTTATTCGGGGTCAGGGCACGGTCTGTCTGATCATGGGAATCTTTTACGGCACCGGGCTGATGCTGGTGGGATTGAATTTCGGCCTGGTCATCGGGGCTGTCGCGGGCCTGATCACGTTTATCCCTTATGTTGGCGCCCTGATTGGCGGGGTATTGGCGATCGGACTGGCGCTGTTCCAGTTCTGGGGTCAGTGGTTGTGGATCGGCGCGGTCGTCGCGGTCTTTGCGCTAGGCCAGTTTCTTGAAGGGAACATCATCACCCCGCGTCTGGTCGGCAAATCGGTGGGACTGCATCCGGTGTGGTTGATCTTTGCACTGTCGGTGTTCGGGGCGCTGTTCGGTTTTGTCGGGCTGCTGGTGGCAGTGCCGATTGCGGCGGTGATCGGGGTGCTGATCCGCTTCGCCCTGACGCAGTACAAGGATGGTTTGCTGTATCAGGGCAAGAACGCCAGGACCCCAAAGAAGAAATGACCGGCCAGCTGACATTCGGGTATCCGCCGTCAGTATCGCTGGGGGCCGAGGATTTCTTTGTATCGGAGGCGAACCGGCAGGCCTTTGTCATGGTCATGGCGCCGGACACCTGGCCCGAGGGCAAGTTGGCGCTGTCGGGGCCAAAGGGATCGGGCAAGACCCATCTTGCCCGGGTCTTTGCAGCGCAGACCGGAGCGACGATCATGCAGGCCGCCAGTCTGCCTGGCGAATTCGCGCCACCGGGCCCCATTGTCGTGATC
>JBBKXP010000420.1:0-14409 GCA_037969545.1 Paracoccaceae bacterium
CGGCCAGCGCGGGCAGGCCCGGCCCGGTCAGGGCGGCGACAATGGCAGTTCCATTCTCCACCAACCGTGCCCCGCCGGCGGTATCCAGCGCAAAATAGTCGGCTGCGAAATTGCCGGTCTGCGGACCATGGAGGATGGCGGTGTCAAGTTGCGCCGCTTCCCATGGATTGTGACCCTGCACAGGCCCGTATGAGCCACCGATCAAGGCGACGTCAGCCAATCGATACCACATCCCAAGCTCGCCAAACGTATCGGCGACAAAGACCTGCGTGGCTGACTGCGGGTCTTCGCTGCGCGAACGCAACCCCGTCATCAGGCCAAGCGTGCGCGCACGGTCGGCCACCGTTTGCCCACGGTTCACATCGCGGGGCACCACGATCAGCAGGGTATCAGCGGCGGCAGCGACCAAATCCGTCTGTGCGGCCAACGCTACGGCCTCGTCCTCGGCATGGGTCGGGCCGGCCAGCCAGACGCGCCGCCCCTTCAACAGCGCGGCAAGTCGCGACCGTTCCTTTGGCATGTCGACGAGTGGCGGGCCGGCGGGCTTCAGCGATCCGGTGACCTGTGCAGTGACCCCCAGGGTCGCCAGATGGTCCGCTGTCGCCTGATCCTGTGCCGCGACAAGGGCGAACCGCGCCAAGGTCGGGCGGAACACGCCACCGAACCGTTTCCGGGCGATATGGGCACGGTCGTCCATCCGGGCGTTGACCAGGGCCAGCGGGATACCCCGCGCCGCAGCATCGGCGATCAGGCCGGGCCACAGATCCTGTTCGGCCCAGACGGACAGATCGGGCCGCCAGTGGTTCAGGAAAGCCCGGCGCGGCCCCGGCGTATCCAGCGGCAGGAATTGGTGGATCGTTCGTGGCGGCAGGTTTTGCGCGAAAACCTGCGCCGAACTGCGGGCCGTCGAGGTGACCAGAAACGACAGTTCCGGGCGCTGGGCGGACAATGCCGCGATCAACCCCCGCAACGCCAGCACCTCGCCCAGACCGACGGCATGCAGCCAGATCAGCGGGCCGTCGGGACGCGGCGCGGAGGCTTCGCCCAGTTTTTCCCGCCAGCGTCCCGCGTCCTCTTTCCCGCGCGCCAGCCGTCGTTTCAGGATTGGCACCGCAAGGGGCGACATTGCCCATGTTGCGCCTAGATAGAGCCGCATTGGCCATGACGGGGCGTCAGCCAATGTCGGCAAACTCTTTTTGCAGCGATCCGGCCCAGAAGGCATCATTTTGCAACGTTTGCGCAAACCGTTGCGCCGCATTGCCGGTGCCGAATGCGGTATGGCGGGGAAGCGTCTTGCCCCAGTGATCCCGCAGGAAGCCGGCGATCTTTGCGGTTTCGCCCGCATCTGCGAAATACACCGACGGCGATTCGGCGCGGTTTGTCTGGCGCGACCCGATGTCGAGCGAGGGTATACCCAGAAACGGTGCCTCGCGCACCCCGGCGCTGGAATTGCCAACCATGCAAGCGGCGTTTTTCATCAGTTCGGAAAAATGGGCGAATCGCATCGACGGGATTGTGCGGAAACGGTCGGCGGGCAAATCCCGGATCACGTCGAAAATCGCCTCGGATCCGGGGTCGTTGTTGGGGGCGATAAGAACGAAATTACGCCCCGACGCGGTCAGTGCGCCATAAAGGTCGCGGGCCTGCGCACCCATCGTGTCGGCCTCGGATGTCACCGGATGAAAGACGCAGATGCCATAGTCGGCGAACGGTATCGCATAGCGCTCGCGCACCGCATCAATGCTGACGCCGGACGATTGTGAGTGGAAATCCAGCTCGGGCGAGCCGATGACGTGGATGACGCCGGCGGGTTCGCCCAGGCTTTTGACCCGCCGTGCCGCCTGTTCGGACGACACGAAATGATGGCTCGCCAGCTTGGTATTGCAGTGGCGGAACACCTCGTCGATGGTGCCCGACACCTCGCCGCCCTCGATATGCGCAGACCGGATATAGTTGGTCGCGGCGACCAGCGCACAGGCCAGCGCCTCGACCCGGTCGCCATGGACGACGATCAGATCGGGTTTGTGTTCGGTGACAAAGTCTGAAAAGCCGATCACCGTCTTGGCCAATACCATATCCTGCGGATCGCCCGGCCTTTGGTTGAGGAATTCGTAGACCTTGACCCCGGCGGTGCGATGCACCTCGACCTTGGTCAGCCCGTACCGGCCAAGCAAATGCATGCCGGTGACGAAGAACGACACATCGAACCCGGCGTCACGTGTGGCCACGGCCAGCGGCTCGAGTTTGCCAAAATCGGCGCGGGTGCCGGTGACGAAAAGGATGGTTTTGGTCATGCGCCTGCCGTTCTGCTGCGCGCCAACCTTACCGGGGGGCCGCGGGCGGGGCAATCGGTGCCGCGTGGACAATCGGGCGGGCGATGCCGTAAGCAGTTGGAAACTGTGACGGACCGGACGATGAACCAAGACCGCGTTGTGATCTGCATGAAATGGGGGACGCTCTATGGCCCCGATTACGTGAATGTCCTCTTTGCCGCCTGTCGCAAGCGGATCACCGGGTCGTTTCGGTTCGTTTGCCTGACCGACGACACTGATGGGCTGCGCCCCGAGGTCGAGACTTATCCGATCCCCGACATGGGCCTGACCCCGGCGATGTGGAAAAAGGGCGGCTGGCCCAAGCTGAGCGTGTTTGCCGCCGACCTTTATGGGCTGACCGGGCGGGCGCTGTTCGTCGATCTGGACACCGTGTTGTGCGGCCCGATGAACGGGCTGTTCGACATGCTGGGCGAGATTGTGGTGATCGACAGTTCTGCCAACTGGACGCAGCCCGATGCGGCGGCCGCGCCGGTCGCAATGACATCGGTTTTCGCATTCACGCTGGGGGCGCATCCCGAGATTTTGCAAGGATTTCTGGACGATCCGCAGGGAATGATTGCGGCGCACCGGATCGAGCAGGTCTATCTGCAATCAGTGTTTCTTGGACTGGCCTACTGGCCCCAGGGCGTTGCGATCAGTTTCAAGTATGCGCTGCGCCGACCCGTGGTGATCGGGTGGTTCCTGCCGCCGCACCGCCCCGCGCCCGAAAATGTCATCCTTGCCTTTCACGGCGAACCGCGCCCGATTGATCTGGTCAAACGCGGCTGGTGGGGCATCTTTCCGCACGTGGGGCGCGGGCCGGTGCGCTGGATAGCGGATTACTGGCGCGACAATGGCGGGACGCTGCCGTGATATCCCCACGCGTCCGCGCCTTTCCCCGCAAATATCTGTGGCAGGCACCGCGCGGGTTTTTTTTCAAGTTGACTCGCAATTCGGATGCGATGTTGCGGGCAATGATCGCCGGCAGGACAGTGGTGGTCGTCGGCAACGCAAAGTCCCTGTTAGACACTGATTTCGGCCCCGCCATCGACGCGCATGACGTGGTGATCCGGCTGAATAAGGGATTTGTCGTCAAACCGGAGTGCCAAGGCGGCCGCACCGATCTGGTTGGCCTGACGCCGGAATTGACCGAGGATGAAACCGCCAGCCGTTTTGCCCCGCAAGCCTACGTCATGCTGACGCCCAAGATGCGCCACTACGGCTTTCGCCACCCTGACAACATCCGCCGCACGATCTTTTACGCCTGGCACCACTGGCTGGCCGACCGCAACAGGATCGGGCGGCGCCCCTCGTCGGGTTACATGATGATCAGCTACCTGTTGCGCCTGAACAGTGCCGCATCCGTCACGCTTTACGGCTTTGATTTTGGCGCGACCGAGACTTATTACAATCCGGTCGGCTATCAGACGCCGCATGACTACGCCGCAGAACGGGCGATCATTCTGGACTGGGCGGCAAAGGGGCGGCTGAAAATCATCCCTAGTCGCTAAGGTCAGCCCACTTGAGCTGCGTGTTCCGGCTCACCGTGCGAGTCAATGTCTTGCCGACCACCTTGTCGAAATCGAACCCGGCAATCTCGCCTGATCCGGGGCGGCGGGCCCAAATGTCGGCCTCTGTGATCTTGTGCCCGGCGACCAGATCCCTGTCGGCTACCACCGACGCGCGGGCGAACCGATAGACCGGCTCTTCGGCGGCGGTGCGCTGTTTGGGGTTCATCAGTGCAGTGTGAATTTCACGGCTGCGATCGATGATGTGGCGCAGTTCCGCCGGGTCCATCGAGTTGATGATATCGGGGCCGATCCGATAGCGTGTATCGGTATAGTGGCGCTCAAGAATGCAGGCGCCAAGGGCCACCGAAGCAAGCGCCATCTCGGGACCGATCGAGTGATCCGAGAATCCCACAACCGCATTCGAAAACGCGTTTTTCAGGTCAGTGACACCCTGCAGCGACACGATCTCGGGCGGGCTGGGATAGAGATTGGTGCACTCTAACAAGGCATAATCAACCCCGGCCGCGTCCAGAATGGCGACCGAGGCGCGGATCGTGTCGATGCTTTGCATGCCGGTAGACATGATCACCGGCTTGCCCTTGCCGGCGATGTGGCGGATCAGCGGCAGGTTATCGGCCTCGCCCGAGCCGATCTTGTAGGCGGGGACATCGAGGGTTTCGAGGAAGTCGGCGGCGGCGCGCGAAAACGGCGTCGAAATCCAGATCATCCCAAGGGATTCGGTATAGCGTTTCAGTTCCGCCTCGTCGTCCAGCGAAAGCGCGCAACGTGCCATAACCTCCCAGATCGACACATCGGCATTGGGCGGAAAGATCTGTTTCGCCTCCTCGGTCATCTCGTCTTCGATGATATGGGTCTGATGTTTGATCATCTCGCATCCGGCACCGGCGGCAAGGCGCACCATCTCTTTGGCGACGGCCAGACTGCCGCCGTGGTTGATGCCGATTTCAGCAATCACCAAGGGGGGTTCCGTTGGTCCGATCCTGCGCCCTGCGATCTGCATCTGTCACCTCCTGGCAAGTGTTTCCGGGGTTCTACGCCGCACCGACCGGCATTGCAATTCGTGCCCCTTTGGCCCATGTCCGCGTCAAAGAGGGCAGGGCATGATAAAGCGGTTCTGGACACATCTGGGCGATCGTGAGCGGGCGTGGCGCAAGTCATTTGGTCGCGACATTACCGATCCGGCAGAACGCAAGAGGTCCTATTGGCATGCCGATTGGCTCGATCACGGTGTCCTGCGCCGGCGCTGGCACAACTTCGCGGAAATCGCCCCCGGGGCGTATCGGTCGAACCACCCCAACGACGCCCGGTTCGCCGAATATGCCGGAGCCGGAATCAAGACTGTCCTGAATTTGCGCGGCAAGATCAGAACAGCGTCCTGGCTGTTCGAGGAGGAGACCTGCAGGCGGCTTGGCCTGACCCTGATCGACATCGCGATGTCGGCGCAGTCGGCGCCGCCACGAAATTCGGTCCTGAAGTTGCTCGAGGCGTTCGACACGATGCAGCGCCCGTTCCTGATGCATTGCAAATCGGGGGCCGATCGGACCGGGCTGGCGGCGGCAATCTATGTGATGGTGATCGTTGGCGGGACGCTGGACGAAGCGCGCCGGCAACTCAGCCCGCGTTTCCTGCATTTTCGGCGCGGCAAGACCGGGGTCATGGACCACGTTCTTGATGTTTACGCGCGGCGCAGCGCCGAAAACCCGATCAGCATGCGCGACTGGCTGGTGAACGACTATGACCCGGCACAGATTGACGCGGGTTTTGCGGCGTTCCGCGCAAACGGCTATCGTTGGCCATAGGTTGATCCGGGGCAGGACGACCGGCATTAGCAGCATGACGCATTCAAATACGCCCTCAGAACGTCAGCGTCGCGCTGACTGCCCGCTTCCAGGCGCCATATTTGCGGTCCCGTGTCACGGCGTCCATGCCAGGGCTGAACGTCTTGTCCAGCGCCCATGCCTTGGCGAACCCCGCCATATCCGGATAGACCCCGGCCCGCATCCCGGCCAGCCAGGCCGCGCCAAGCGCCGTAGTTTCGCGCACCTTGGGCCGGTCGACCGGGGCACCGATGATGTCCGACAGAAACTGCATCGCCCAATCGCTTGCCGTCATCCCACCGTCGACGCGCAAAGTCGGTGCGGCCTTGGCAGATTGCCAATCGGCCTGCATCGCCTCGAGCAGGTCGCGGGTCTGATAGCCAACGCTTTCCAGCGCCGCACGGGCAAATTCCGCGGGCCCGGAGCTGCGGGTAAGGCCAAACACGGCCCCCCGGCAATCGGGGTTCCAGTAGGGCGCCCCAAGACCGACAAAAGCGGGCACCAGGACGACGTTCTGATGCGGATCGGCCTTGTCGGCCAATGCCTGGGTTTCGGCTGCATCGCGGATGATCTTGATACCGTCACGCAGCCACTGGACCACCGCACCGGCGACGAAAATAGACCCTTCCAAGGCATAAGTCGGTTTGCCGTCGAACTGATAGGCGATCGTCGTCAACAGTCGGTTTTGCGACGCAACAGCGGTGTCGCCGGTATTGAGCAGGGCAAAACACCCGGTCCCGTAGGTCGATTTCATCATCCCCGGTTCGAAACAGGCCTGCCCGACCGTCGCCGCCTGCTGGTCGCCCGCGACGCCCGAAATCGGGATCGGCCGCCCGAACAGATCGGGCCGGGTCATGCCGAAATCGGCGGCGCTGTCGATGACGCGGGGCAGCATTTCGACCGGAATGTCGAACAGGTCGCAGATGGTCTGTGACCACCGCCCCTTGTGGATGTCATAAAGCAGCGTGCGGGCAGCGTTGGTCGCGTCGGTCAGGTGGCTTTTGCCGCCGGTCAGTTTCCAGATCAGATAGCTGTCGACCGTGCCGAACAGCAGTTCGCCGCGTTTGGCGCGATCCCGCGCCCCGTCGACGTGGTTCAGGATCCAGCGCAGTTTGGTGCCCGAAAAGTAGGGATCGGCGAGCAGGCCGGTGCGGGCGGTGATCATTGTGTCGTGCCCCGCCGCGACCAGTTCGCGGCAATACTCGGCGGTGCGCCGGTCCTGCCAGACGATCGCGTTGTAGATCGGCTCGCCCGATTTGGCATCCCAGACCAGCGTGGTTTCGCGCTGGTTGGTGATGCCGATGGCGGCAATATCTTCCGGATTCAGCCCGGCCTTTTCGATGGCCGACCGGCAGGTGCCGGCGGTCGATGACCACAGGTCGGCGGGCGCATGTTCGACCCAGCCGCTATCGGGAAAATGCTGCGGGAATTCTTCCTGCGCACTGGCGACGATCTGCATTTTGCCGTCAAAGATGATTGCGCGGCTCGATGTGGTCCCCTGGTCGATGGCAAGGATATGGGTCATTTTGCTGCACCTTTCATCCACGCATCCAGCGCCGCAATCTGCGCCTTGTCCAGCCGCAGACCCAGTTTCGAGCGGCGCCAGACGACATCCTCGGCAGTTTGCGCGAATTCATGCGACATCAGCCAACGCACCTCCGTTTCGGTCAGTGTCGCGCCGAAATCCTGACCCAGATCAGCTGCCGATTTGGCGGGGCCCAGGAGTTCGCGGGCGTCGGTGCCGTAGGCGCGGATCAGGCGTTTGGCCCATGTTAGGCCCACGCATGGATAGGCCGTGCGCAGGTCGTCGATCAGCCGTGCCACCCCGTCGACCGGGAAATCGCCGCCGGGGAGCGCCACGCCCGCGGTCCATTTGCCAGGAGTCCCCGGAAAGAACGGCACGATCTTGTCCATCGCGGATTCCGCCAACCGCCGATACGTCGTGATCTTGCCGCCAAAAATGTTCAGCATCGGTGCGCCGGCGGTTTCGTTGACCTTGATCGTGTAGTCGCGGGTCGCCGCCGTCGCCGATGCGCCGCCCTCGTCGTGCAGCGGGCGCACCCCGGAGTAGGTCCAGACGATATCGTCCTGCGTGACGGGCTTCTTGAAGTACTGCGAGGCGAAATCGCAAAGATAGGCCTGCTCCTCGGGCGTGCAGACGGGGCGTTGGTCGGGGTCCGGATGGTCGGCGTCGGTGGTGCCGATCAGGGTGAAATCGGTCTCGTAGGGGATCGCAAAGATGATCCGCCCGTCGGTGCCCTGAAAGAAATAGCATTTGTCGTGATCGAAAAGCTTCTTCGTCACGATATGACTGCCGCGCACCAGCCGCACGCCTTCGGTCGTGTTCACATGGACCTTGTGGTGGATCACGTCGCCGACCCACGGGCCTGCGGCATTGACGAGCATCTTGGCGTGGTAGGTCTGTTCCCCGGCGGTGATTTCCCAGAGGCCGTCGACCTGCCGCGCTGCGGTTACCTTGGTCCGGGGCAGGATCGTGGCACCGCGCAGTTGCGCATCGCGGGCGTTCAGCGCGACCAGCCGCGAATCCTCGATCCAGCAATCGGAGTATTCATAGGCGCGGGCAAATTTCGAGTTCAGCGGCAGGCCTGCGGGGTCTAGCGTCAGGTTCACCGTCCGGGTGCCGGGCAGGATTTTCCGCCCCCCCAGATTGTCATACATCAACAGGCCAAGGCGGATCAGCCATGCCGGGCGGCGGCCCTTCATCCACGGCATCACGACGTTCAGGATTTTCGACGTGGGCGTCGATCCCTCGAATCGCATGTCGGGATGATAGGGCAGCACGAACCGCATCGGCCAACTGATATGGGGCATCGCCCGCAGCAGGGTTTCGCGTTCGATCAGGGCTTCGCGCACCAGCCGAACCTCGAAATATTCCAGATACCGCAGGCCACCGTGAAACAGCTTGGTGGAGGCCGAGGAGGTGGCCGAGGCGAGGTCGTTCATTTCGGCCAAGGCGACCCGAAGCCCTCGTCCTGCCGCGTCGCGGGCAATCCCGCAGCCGTTGATGCCGCCGCCAATGATAAACAGGTCGTAGGGGCCGGAAGTCATGACGCCGCCTTTCACGCGAATTCTGTCATCTTGTGCCAAATCGCCCTGCATATGGCAACATTTGATGCGCGTTTGCATTCGTTTACATTCGTTTGTTTGCGATGGCCCGCGTTGGCAAGCTGATAGCCGATGGGTTGGCGGCGCGATCCACAAGGCTAGCTGGGTCTGCCGGGCGATTGTCCTTTAGCGGACTTGACAGGTTGCGGTTGGCTGCGCGTAAGCTTGGGACAGGACAGGCGATATCTGCCGGACGACTTCTGCTTTTCGTCGGCGGTCTGATCAGAACTCTTTGGGGGATTCACAATGTTAAAACCTTTCAGCCATCCTGGCGCGGTCCGTACCGGACTTTTGGCGACACTCCTTGCCGCCGCACTTGCCCCGGCCCTGTCGGCGCAGGAATCGAACGATCCGATCAAGCTGACGCTGCATGACTGGACCGGCCAATTGATCACCACGCAGGTCATGGGCGAGGTTCTCAAGGCCGCAGGCTATAACGTGGAATACGTGCAGGCCGACTATCTGGCGCAGTTCGCCGGGCTTGAAACCGGTGACCTCGATGTCGCGATGGAGATGTGGGAAACCACCGGCCGCGAAGCGATGGATGCCGCCATCGCCACCGGAAACGTCGAGAATTTTGGCCCGACCGGCATGCAGGCCAAGGAAGAATGGTGGTATCCGGCCTATATGGCCGAACGCTGCCCGGGCCTGCCAAATTGGGAGGCGCTCAAGGATCCGGCCTGTGCCGAGGCGTTTTCGACGGCCGAAACCGCCCCGAAGGGCCGCTATCTGGGGGGGCCTGTCACCTGGGGCGGGTTTGATGATGAACGGGTCGAGTCGCTGGACCTGCCGTTCGAGGTGATCCATGCTGGCACCGACGCCGCGCTGTTCGCCGAACTCGAGAGTGCCTATCAACGCGAAGCCCCGATTCTGCTGTGGGTCTACGCACCGCATTGGGCCCCGGCCAAATATGATGGTGCATGGGTCGAGTTCCCCGAATATTCCGCCGACTGCTACAACGATCCAAGCGTCGGTCCGAACCCCGATATGGCCTATGACTGCGGTAAACCCTTTGGCGAAATCTGGAAGGTCGGCTGGGTCGGGGTCGCCGACAAATGGCCGGGCGCCTACGCGGCGATCAAGGCATTTACCATCGACAATACCGAAATGGGTGCAATGATCACCGCCGTCGATCTGGACGGTCAGACGATTGATGCAGTTGTCGCCGGTTGGATGGCCGATAATGAACCCCGCTGGAAAGGCTGGATCGGGCAATAGCTGCGTGGCCGCCTGCCTCGTGCGGGCGGCCAACGTCGCAGGTTCGCCATGACCCAACCCAAACTGATCTGCCGCAATGTCTGGAAGCTGTTCGGCAACCGGGCGGGGCAGAAATTCGCCGCGATGGCCGATCCGTCGCCTGCTGTTCTGGACGCGGCCGGCCTGATCGGGGCCGTCCGCGACGTGAACATCGACGTGCAGGAAGGCGAGATTTTCGTGATCATGGGCCTGTCGGGGTCGGGTAAATCGACACTCGTGCGCTGCCTTTCGCGGCTGGTTGAACCCACGGCAGGCGAGATCCTGTTCAACGGTGACAACCTGCTGACCGCCAGCACCGCGCAGATGATCGACATCCGGCGGCACAAGATGGGCATGGTGTTTCAGCATTTCGCGCTGTTGCCACACCTGACTGTACTGGAAAATGTCGCCTTTCCGTTGGAGGTTCAGGGCGCCCCCCCCGATGTGCGGCACAAGCGGGCAATGGAAGTGATCGAACTTGTCGGTCTGGGCGGCCGCGAGGCGTCGTATCCCAGACAGTTGTCGGGTGGCCAGCAGCAGCGTGTGGGCATTGCCCGCTCGCTTGCCGTCGAACCCGAGCTTTGGTTCCTTGACGAACCGTTTTCCGCCCTCGACCCGCTGATCCGTCGTGAAATGCAGGATGAATTCATCCGTCTTCAGGCGACCCTGAAAAAAACCATCGTGTTCATCACGCACGACTTTGACGAGGCGATCCGGCTGGCCGACCGCATCGCGATCATGAAGGACGGGGCGATCGTGCAATGTTCGACCCCCGAAGATATCGTGCTGCACCCTGCGACCGACTACGTCCGCTCGTTTTCCCAGGCCGTGCCACGGGCCAAGGTCGTGCGGGTGTCACGGCTGATGGTTCCGGGGAACGGTGCGGCAGCGGGTGACATCCCGGCGCGGGCGACCGTGGCCGACGCAGCGGTCAGGTTCGCGGGTGGTGCGACGGCACTGCGTGTTGTCGGTGACGATGGCGTGACCTTGGGCCACCTGCCCCGCGATGCAGTTGTCGCCATGATGCTGGAGGGCTGATGACGATTTCGGCCGATCATCCCGCCGCGCCGCGTCTGCCGTTGAATTGGATCGGCTGGGCGCTGGTGCTGGTCGCTTTTATCGCCCTTTGGCAGTTTGGCCGCGCCGTGGCCCCTTGGGCGTTCGATTATCCCGCCGCCCTGACCCTGCCTGCCGCCAAGTGGATCACTGCCTTTACCAAATGGCTGCTGAACGACGCCACCTTTGGCCTGTTCACGTTCAAGGACATGACCCGCTTCATTGCCGCCGTGATCGAGGCCCCCTACCGCGTGGTCCTGTCGCTCCTGTCGACCGGGTTCCTGTCCGGGCAAGGATCGACGGCAACCCAGATCACCCCGCCGCTGTCATGGGTCGCGGTCATCGGGGCCTTCGCGCTGGCCGGCTGGGTTGCGGGCGGCATCCGGTTGGCAGGCGTCGTCGTGGTCTGTCTGGGATTCGTCGTTGTCTTTGGCCAATGGTCCAGCGCGATGGTGACGCTGTCGTCGATCATCATCGCCGTCCCTCTGGGCGTCATCGGCGGCCTGTTGGTGGGCATCGCCGCCTATCGCTGGCGCCCCGTCGAACTGGCCATCGCGCCGCTGCTCGACCTGATGCAGACGATCCCCGCCTTTGCCTACCTTGTGCCGATCCTGTTCCTGTTCGGATTTGGCCCCACAGCCGCGATCCTTGCCACGTTGATCTACGCGATGCCGCCGATGACCCGGATCACGTTGCTGGCGCTGCGCCGGGTGCCCGAGGAACTGCGCGAACTTGGGCAGATGATCGGCTGCACGCGGGGCCAGATGACGTGGCGGGTACTGGTCCCTGCGGCCAAGGATCCGCTGATGGTCGGCGTCAATCAGGTGATCATGCTGTCGCTGAACATGGTGATCATCGCCGCGATGATCGGCGCCGGGGGTCTGGGGTTCGATGTGCTGGCGGCGCTGCGGCGGCTGGATTTCGGCGCCGGGCTGGAATCCGGGCTGGCGATTGTGGCGATTGCAGTTGTGCTGGATCGGCTGAGCCAGGGCTTTGCCCAGCGCCACGCAGAACCGCTGACGGGCGGCCTGGTGCAGCGACATCCCTACGTCATCGCGGCCCTGGCGCTGGTCGCCGTCACCGCCACGATTGGCCTGCTGTTTCCGGCGGTGCAGACCTATCCCGCGGGGTGGCAACTGACCACCGGCACCTTCTGGTCGCGGGTCGTGGCATGGATCAACGTCAATTATTTCGATACTTTGGAGGCGATCAAGAACGCCCTGCTGCTGAACGTCCTGATCCCGTTCAAGCGGTTCCTGCTGACCCTGCCTTGGGTCGGAGTCGCCGGGCTGCTCGGCATCGTCGGTTATCGGTTGGGCGGCCTTCGGTTGGCCATTCTCGTCGCGGTTCTGGCGACGTTGATCGCCGCCACGGGCCAGTGGGAAAAGGCGATGATCACGGTTTATCTGTGCGGTATTTCCAGCGCCATTGCGTTCGCCATCGGCGTCCCCATCGGGGTCATCGCGGCGCAAAAGGCATCGCTGTGGCGCTGGGTCGCGGCGATTATCGACACGCTGCAAACCCTGCCATCCTTCGTCTATCTGATGCCCGCCGTCATGTTGTTCCGGGTCGGCGATTTCACCGCGATGATCGCGGTCGTGGCGTTCGCCGTTGTCCCGGCGATCCGCTATACCGCGCTGGGCCTGCGCGGCGTCGACCCCCGGCTGATCGAGGCGGGTCAGGCGATGGGCTGCACCCGACTCCAGATGCTGACGCGGATCCGGCTGAAACTGGCGTTGCCCGAGATTCTGCTGGGCCTGAACCAGACAATCATGTTCGCCTTGTCGATGCTGGTCATCACCGCCCTGGTCGGCACCCGCGATCTGGGGCAGGAGGTGTATATCGCCCTGACCAAGGCCGATCCGGGGCGGGGCATCGTCGCGGGGCTGGCCATTGCGTTTATCGCGATCATCGCCGACCGGCTGATTTCGGCGGCGGCGCGGCGGGCGCGGATGCGTCTGGGGCTGGTCGATGAGTGAGGCAAGGGTAAGGGCGCTGCCGTGCTGGCAGGGTGACTTGACGGTTGCGCCTCTGGTCGGGGGGTTGTCGAACGAGAACTGGCAGGTGACCGATGCGGCGGGCAAGCATGTGGTGCGCTTTGGCAGCGATTATCCGTTTCACCACGTCGATCGGGCACGCGAGGTCATGACCGCCCGCGCCGCCCATGCCGCCGGGTTCGGGCCAGCGGTCGAGCATGTTGGCGACGGGGTGATGGTCACGGCTTTTGTACAATCGCGGACGTGGAACGCTGCCGACATGGCCGCAGCGCCGGAACGGATTGCGTTGCTGTTGCGTGATTTCCACACGACGATGCCGGGGCAGATCAGTGGTACGGCCGCGATTTTCTGGCCGTTCCACGTGATCCGCGACTATGCCCGCACCATCGCCGCCGGGGGTAGCGCCTATGCGCCGCGCCTGCCGGAATGGCTGGTACTGGCCCGCGTACTGGAACAGACGCAGGTGCCGCTCCCCATCGTCTTTGGCCACCACGACATGCTCCCGGCCAATGTGCTGGACGATGACACGCGCCTCTGGCTGATCGACTACGAATATGCCGCCTTTGGTACGGCGATGTTCGATCTGGCCGGGGTCGCGTCCAATGCCGGGATGGACGATGGGCAGGCCCGCGCCCTGCTGACCGCCTATTTCGACACCCCGCCAGACGCGCCCCTCACCCGCGCCTTTCACGCTATGCAATGCGCGTCACTGCTGCGCGAGGCGATGTGGGCGATGGTATCGGCCCTGCATCTGAACGCGCCGGGGGTCGACTACGACGACTATGCGGCCGAAAATCTGACGCGGCTGGACGAGGCGCTGGCCCGGTTCCGTACCTTATGAGGACACCATGACCCTTCCCACACACGCGCAGATCGTCGTTATCGGCGGCGGGATCATCGGCTGTTCCACCGCCTATCATCTGGCGCGCGACCACAAGGCCGGTGTGATCCTGCTCGAGATGGGCACGCTGACCTCCGGCACCACATGGCACGCGGCGGGGCTGGTCGGGCAATTGCGGTCGTCGGCGTCAATCACCAAGGTGCTGAAGTATTCGGTGGACCTCTACAAGACTCTTGCCACCGAAACCGGCCTTGAAACCGGCTGGAAAATGACCGGTTGCCTGCGGCTGGCGACAAATGCCGACCGCTGGACCGAATACGCCCGGCTGGCGACCACGGCGCGCAGTTTCGGGATGGAGATGGATCTGGTGTCGCCCGCCGAGGTGAAACGGATGTGGCCGCTGCTGGATGTCACCGATCTGGTCGGGGCCAGCTGGCTGCCGACCGACGGGCAGGCGAGCCCGTCGGACATCACCCAATCGCTGGCCAAGGG
>JBBKXP010000421.1:0-6684 GCA_037969545.1 Paracoccaceae bacterium
TCCTGGGCCGGGTCGTCGTGGGAGACCGGATGCACAAGGTGCTGGCGACGATTTCCGGCGCACTGGGCGGGCTAGGCGGGTTACCGACCGCGCTGGCCGAGCTGCCGGTTGCGACGACAATGATCTTTCGTGCCGTGCAGGGTGTCGCGGCGGCACATGGTGAGGATCCGTTGACCGAGGCGACCCGGCTGGAATGCCTGCGGGTGTTCAGCGCCGGCGGGCCGGGTGCGGCGGCGGACGACGGCGTGAACACGTCGTTTGTCGGGGCGCGCCTGTCGCTGTCGGGCACCGCGGTAAACACCCTGATCGGCAAGGTCGCGCCGCGTTTCGCCGCCGTCCTGTCGCAGAAACTGGCGACGCAGGCCGTGCCGGTTCTGGGTGCGGCGGCGGGGGCGGGAACCAATTATGCCTTCATCGACTACTACACCGAAATGGCGCATGTGCATTTCGGTCTGCGGCAACTCGCACGCGATTTTGGCGAAGATCAGGTAATTGATGAATTTCACCGGGTGCTTGCCGCCGCCAGGACCCCGGCAAATCGCGGCTGATTTGCCAGCATCTAGGCGAATCAATTTACGGCCTTCGCAAAACGAACGATTCGCGGATCACCCGGCCTTGTCCTGATCTTTCATCCGGCCGCGCAGTTGCGCCTCCCAGCCCTCCATCAACTCGCGCACCCGGGCCACAAAAGGCTCGTTCTGGGCGATCGGGATATCGGGATTGTGCAACGCGGCGACCTCGACCATCGCTTCGCGGTCCATTGCGTCGAAATGGGCCACCTTGCGTTCGGCCTCGAACCTGGAATCGCCCAAGGCCTCGAACGCCGACCGGCTCATCCGCAGCGAACTGTCATAAGTTTCGCGGATGATGTCTCGGCAGCCTGCGGCATAAAGTTCATAGACGTGGGTGCGGTCGCGGGCCCGTGCGATCACGTGCAGATCGGGGAAAGTCTTGACCGCATAGCGCGTCATTTCGGTGATCTGATCCTTGTCGTCGATGGCGATGACCAGCATCCGCGCCTCGGCGATTCCGGCGGCGGCCAACAGGTCGGGACGGGTCGCGTCACCGAAATAGACCCGAAACCCGAAAGCCCGCAGCATGTCCAGTTGCGCTGACGAATAGTCGATGACGGTCGTGTGCAGCCCGGTCGCCCGCAGTGCCCGGTTGACGATACCACCAACCCGGCCATGCCCGGCGATGATGATATCGCCTTTTTCGGTGATTGCATCCGCCGCGCGGGCCTCGGCGTTGTCAAAGCGCGGCGCGATCACCTTGTCGAACAGAATGAACAGCGCTGGGGTCAGCAGCATCGACAGCGCCACGATCAGCAGCAGGTTGTCGGCCAGCGCATTCGGGATCACCCCGCTTGCAACCGTTAAGGACAGCAGCACGAACCCGAACTCGCCCGCCTGCCCAAGCCCGAGCGCGAACAGCCACTTGTCGGCGCCGCGCAGCCTGAACAGAAAACCCAAGGCCCCAAGAACCACGATCTTGACCGCCATGACCCCCAGCGTCAGCCCGACGATCAGCCCAAGATTGTCCAGCATCTGGCCAAGGTTGATGCCAGCCCCGACGGTCATGAAAAACAGGCCCAGCAGCAGGCCCTTGAACGGGTCGATGTCGCTTTCCAGCTCGTGCCGGTATTCGCTGTTGGCCAGAACCACCCCGGCCAGAAAGGTGCCAAGCGCGGGTGACAGGCCGACCAGCGACATCAGCAGGGCGATGCCGATCACGATCATCAGGGCGGCGGCGGTTAACAATTCGCGCAGTTTCGCCGCGGCGATGAACCGAAAGATCGGTCCGGTCAGGAACATGCCGCCACCAATCACGGCGGCGATGGCGGCCAGCGTGACCAGTGCGACCTGCCAGCCGGGCAGACCGTCGACAAGGCTCAAACCGCCCCCGTGCCCCTCGTCGTGCGGCACTGTTTGCAGCAGTTCCGGCAATGCCAGCAGCGGGATCAGCGCCAGCATCGGGATCACCGCAATGTCCTGAAACAGCAGCACCGCGAAACTGGCCTGCCCGCCGTCAGATTTCATCAGCCCCTTTTCGTTCAATGTCTGCAACACGATGGCAGTGGACGACAGTGCCAACACCAGACCCACGCTCAGGGCGACTGACCACGTGAGTCCCAGCAGCATCGCCAGCGCCATCATCGCCAGCGCCGTGCCGACCACCTGCAAACCACCCAACCCCAGAAGTTTGGCCCGCATTTGCCAGAGCAGTTTCGGCTCAAGCTCGAGCCCGACCAGAAACAACATCATCACCACACCGAATTCGGCGAAATGCTGGATCGACACCACGTCGACGCCGATCAGCGCCAGACCGGGGCTGATCACGATCCCGGCGATCAGATAGCCCAGCACCGATCCCAGCCCAAACCGGCTGGCGATCGGCACCGCGGCCACCCCGGCGGCAAGAAAGATGAAGGCAAGGAGGAGAAAATCGGTCATGGCCCACCGGCTCCGTTAGGCTTGGCGATCCAATGCTAGGGCGAAACCAGAGAGTTGGCGAGTAGGCATAGCCTGCGCAAGACTAGCCTTGGGTCGACAACCATTGCGTGACTGCGGCGCGCACTGATTGATCGCCGCGTGCCCGCGCCGCGTCGATCACCGCCTTGGCCTCGTCCAGATTGACCTGCCGCAACAGATGCTTGACCGGACCGACGGACGATGGCCGCATCGAAAGCGATCGGAACCCGATGGCAGCAAAGCACAGCGCCTCGATCGGCCGCCCGGCATCCTCGCCGCAAAACGATAGCGGCGTGCCGGCCTTGGCACATCGCGCCACCACCATTTCCAGAAACCCCAGAAAGCTGGAATTCAACGTGTCATAGCGTTTGCGCACCCGTTCATTTTCGCGATCCGCCGCGAAAAAAAACTGTTTCAGGTCGTTGCCACCGATCGAGATGAAATCGACCTCGTCAAAGAACGCATCCGGCGCAAAGGCGATGCTGGGCGTTTCCAACATCGCTCCGACCTCGAGCGTGGCAGGCAGCAGATGACCCAGCACGACTTCGCGGGCCTTGGCCTTGCCCATCTCGGCCTTGGCCAGCCGGAATTCGTCAAGCAGCGTAATGAACGGAAACATCACCGCAAGGGGCCGCCCATTGGCCGCCCTGAGCAGCGCCTGTAACTGCATCCGCAGCACGCCGGGCTTGTCCAGCCCGACCCGGATGGCGCGCCAACCCATCGCCGGATTGGGTTCACTAAACGCCTTCATATAGGGCAGGACCTTGTCCGACCCGATATCGAGCGTACGAAACGCAACCCGTTTGCCGTGTGCCGCCGCCATAACCCGCGAATAGAGTGCCGAAAGCTCGGCCCGTTTGGGCATCTTGTTGCGGATCAGGAATTGTAGCTCGGTGCGGAACAGGCCAACGCCCTCGGCCCCGGATCCGGCCAGCGATGGCAGATCGGCCATCAGCCCGGCATTCATGTTCAGCGAAATCGTGGTGCCGCAGCGCGCCGTCGCCGGCATGTCACGGATTCCCGCATAGCGCTCCTGCGCTGCGGCCTGCATCGCGATCTTGTCGCGAAACGCCGACGTGACGACATCGTCGGGCCGCAGGTGGACAATCCCCTGATCGCCGTCCACCAGCACCGCATCGCCGTTCAAGGCCTCGGTCAGCACCCCTTTGGCATTGATCACAAGGGGAATCGCCCATGCCCGCGCGACAATCGCTGCATGGCTGCCGACCGACCCCTCTTCAAGCACGATCCCCCTGAGTGTCTTGCCATATTCCAGCAGTTCACCGGGGCCGATGTTGCGGGCCACAAGTACCGGGTTCTCGGGCATTTCGGCCCCGGTATCGGCGCCCTGTCCGGTCAGGATGCGCAACAGCCGGTTCGACAGATCGTCAAGGTCATGCAGGCGGTCACGCAGATAGGCGTCGCTTGCCTGTCCCATGCGTGAGCGTGCCAGCGACTGTTCCTTCTCCACGGCCGCCTCTGCCGAAAGACCGTTCTCCACGTCCTCCTCCATCCGGCGCAGCCAGCTGCGCGATTGCGCAAACAGGCGGTAGGCTTCAAACACCTCGCGCTGATCGCCTTCGACCGCCGAGGTCCCGTTCAGCATGTCGTCAACCGAAACGCGCAAGGTATCGACACCTGCGCGCAGCCGCGCCAACTCGACCACCGGATCATCCGCGATCGGGTTTGTCACGACGACGCGGGGTTCGTGCAGATAGACCTGCCCCTCAACTGACCCTTCCTGTCCTGACGTGCCGCGTATTTGCACCGGCTGCTTGTGGCGCGCCGACAGTGCCGCGCCTTCGCCCAGAAAGGCGCCCAGTTCGGTCATTTCGGCCAGCACCATTGCCACGACCTCAAGGGCATAGACCTCGTCGGGGGATAACTCGCGGGCCGCCTTAGACTGCACGACCAGCACCCCCAAAACTTCGCCAAGCCGCTGGATTGGCACCCCGCAGAAACTCGCATACCGCTCTTCTCCCGTCTCGGGCATATAGCGGAAACCCCGTGCTGCGGGCGCATCGGCTGTGTTGATGACAGAGCGGTTTCGGGCAGTGCGACCAACCAACCCTTCGCCCAGGCGCATCCGGGTCTGGTGCACCGCCGCGGCCTGCAACCCTTCGGTCGCGCAAAGCTCAAGCGTTTCGGGATCGCGAAACAGGTAGATAGAACAGACCTCGGCCCGCATCGAATCCGCGATCAGCCCGACAATCCGGTCCAGCCGCGTCTGCCCCGCGGAATCTTCGGCCAGAGTATCGCGCAAACGGCCCAGCAGCTTGCGGCTGTCGCTTTCGATCCGTTCGGGCATCCTGCCCCCCATCGTCCCGTTTCAAACCACCTATAGGCGACTTGGACGGGGATGGGGAGTGGCGATTGCACGGCGCAAAGACATGTCGCCAAACCACAAAGGGCCGGGCAATGGGCATTGACTCGGCCGCATCCTGACATCATCTAGAAATGAATGTTCATTTTTAGAATTGCTATTATGCCCAGACCGACGCCGCACCAGATCGTCCGAAACATCAGGGCCGCCCTTGTTCGCGAGGTTGCCGAAAAAGGTATAGGCGCCACGTCGGTCGGTGCTGTGGCTAAACGCGCGGGCGTGGCGACAGGGACGATCTACCGCCATTTCACCAGCAAGGAAGACATGCTGCAAACGATCTACGCCGGGATCAAATCCGAATTTCACAACATCATGGTGGCCGCAGCCGACGAACCGACCTCGGAAAAGATGATCCGCCGGATGTGGCTGGACATGTTCGCCTTTGTCGCGGCGCATCCGTTCGATCTGTTGTTCATCGAATATGCCGGTGCGGCGCAGGTGTTGACGACCGCTCAGGCCCGCGCGCTCGACTACATGCACAGCGACATTGCCGGGATGCTGCAAAGCGCCATCGACGATGGCACTCTTGCCGACTTGCCGGTATCGACGATTACCACCCTGCTTGTCGCGCCCGCCATGCATATGGCGCGCACAAGGGCCCAACAGCCGACCGGCATCCCCGATGACACGGTGCGCCAGACATTCGACCGGGTCTGGCTGTCCATCGCTGCCTGACCACCGCTTTCCCACACCCGACAAAGGACCAACCCATGCCCAAAATCATTCTCGTCACCGGCACTTCGACCGGCCTTGGCATCAGCATTGCCGTGCAGGCGGCGCAGGCCGGGCACACCGTCTATGCCAGCATGCGCAATCTCGACAAGCGCGCGGCGCTGGATGCGGCGGCGGCAGACGCGGGGGTCGCCTTGGCGGTGCTGCAACTTGACGTGCAGGTTCTGGCCTCGGTCACGGCCGCTGTCGACCGGGTCATTGCCGCTGACGGTCGGATCGTCTGATCAACAATGCCGGTGCGGGCTTTGTGCGCACCACGGAACAGGCCCCCGAGGCCGATATCGCATGGGCGATGGACGTCAACTTTACGGGCGTCGTGCGCTGCACCAAGGCCGGGATCCCGCACATGCGCCGAGCCCGCGCGGGCCATGTGATCAACATCTCGTCGGTCGGCGGGCTGGTCGGCCAGCCGTTCAACGAAATCTACTGCGCCGCCAAATTCGCGGTCGAGGGGTTCACCGAATCGCTGACGGCCTACATGACCCATAGCTTTGGCATCAACTTTACCGCCGTCGAGCCGGGCGGCATCAGTTCCGAATTTGCCGCCAACGTGATGAAACAGGTCGGCGAAAGCGGCGGCATGCTGGACGACGAATACCTGCTGATCCTGCAGAAATACATCGGTGGCGCGGCAACCCGCCAATCCGGGTCCGACATCTACCAGACCGCCGATCAGGTGGCGGCCGTGGTCGTGGACTGCATCGGCGCCGCCAATCCCCCGGTGCGCACCCGCACCTCGAAATGGAGCGAGGATTTTACCACCCTCAAATCCGGGCTGGACCCGGACGGCAAGAAGCAGCAGGCAGCCGTGATCGCGCAATTCCTGAGCTGACGTGGCAAATCGATCGCTGACGCCGGGCTGGGACCGTCAACATGACGTCAGGCGACCTTGTCCAGCCCGAACGCATCGTGCAGCGCCTGCACCGCCAGTTCCATGTATTTGCGGTCGATCAGCACCGAAATCTTGATCTCGGAGGTCGTGATGACCTTGATGTTGATGTTCTCGTCGCGCAGCGCCTTGAACATTTGCGCGGCCACCCCGGCATGGCTGCGCATCCCGATGCCGACGACCGATACCTTGGCCACACCATCATCTGT
>JBBKXP010000422.1:0-3288 GCA_037969545.1 Paracoccaceae bacterium
GGGCGGCGTCGTAGGGCGCACCGCTTTCCATCGCGGCCAGGACCTGTGCAATCGCGGTACGGGCGGCCGCGCGATCGGCGTTGGCCGCACTGTCCTCGGTGATCTGGGCAGCCTGATCGCGGGCGGATTCAAGCTGCGTCTGCGCCTCGGCGGCCAGATCGGCCATGCTTTGGCGCTGTGTGGCCAGTTCGTCACGCATGGCGGCGATGTCCGCCTCGTAAGCCGCAAGGGCGGTTTCGGTGAGTGTGCCGTCAGCCAGCGGTGCACGCTCGACAGTGTCGATACGGGCCGACAAGTCGGAAATTTGCGGGGCGAGGGTGCCGGGTATGGCCGCAATCTCTGCGGCAAGCGTCGCTTGCGATTCGGTCATTCCGTCGATCCGGGTCGAGAGTTCGGATGTCGCGGCCAGATCGGACTGCAGTTTGGCGATGGCATCGGCCTGCGTGGCCAAAGTGGCATCCAACGCAGTCCTGCTTTGGGAGGTTTGAAGATAAGCGGCGGCATAGCCCAGCGCGGCAGCGATCACGCCACCCAGCACGAGCGGGATGAACCCGCCCCGCTTTTCGGGCGCTGAAACGGCGGCAACGGGTGCGTTCGCGTGCTCGGCCGGTTCGGTCTTGTCGTCAGGCGGTTCGACAGTTTCCTCGGGGAGCACGGTGATTTCTTCAGGCAGGGTCGGCGGCGTATCGTCGGTGTCAGCCGTCTCGACAACGGGGTCGGGGTTCGCCGATTCGATCACTTCGGCGTCCACTATCGGCTCCGAGATGGGCGGTTCGTCGGCATCTTTTCCCTGATTTACCCGGGGTTTACGTTCCTTTGCCGGTGTTCGTGCCACGTCTTGAACCTTTCCGCCGATGCGCCGTTCTGCGCGGGCATGTCTTACCTTCTTGCAAACGTCAGCCGTTGCCAAGGGTGGTGAGCACCCGACAGGTCGCCAACGTCATCGATAGCCGGTCAGGTTTGGCCGACAGAATAAGGGACTGCACCGGGACGCCCGAAAATGCAACCACCACCGCCTTTGACATGGCAATAACGTGCAAGGGGGCCGTCAGGTTGCCGATTTCTTTCAACAGATTAGCAGTCCGTGGCGAGAACAGCGGAAGAACCACCGCTTCGGTGCCCGTCAGTGCGGCGCAGGCCGCAGCGGTCGGTGGCAACGGGCGCTGCCGATAGGCGATCAGGTCGGTGCAGTTCAGGCCCGCGCGGGTCAGTCTGGCGCAGATATCACCGCGTGCATGTTCGCCACGGATATGGATCAGGTGGCCTGCGGGCCGTGCCGCCAGGATCATCCTGCACAGATCCTCGGCGTTGCCTTGGGCCGAACGTGCCGCAAAGCCAAATTCTGTCGCGGTCTGCGCCGTTTGATCGCCCACGCACCAGGCTGTCGTGGCAGTAGGCAGGCCCAACCGCACCGCCTGTACCGCCCCGCTCGCAGAGGTGAGGATAATGCCGCTGATGGGGACGTCGGGCAGGCTGACATCGAGGGGTTGGATTGCGATCAATGGGGTGATTTCGCCCTTGACAGACACTGAAACGGCGGCTTTGACGTCGTCAAGAAACCGGCTCGCTGCGGGTTCCGGCCGGCTGATGATCAGGATCGCCACTGCGGTGTCCCCATTGTTTGACTGATCGTCCGATGTTACCTGCCGCAAACACAGGCGCAACCGGAACCGGCATGACCCGCACCCTGACCATCCTTGGGATCGAAAGCAGCTGCGACGATACTGCGGCGGCAGTGGTGCGCCAAGGCATCGGTCGGGCAGCAATCCTGTCGTCCGTCGTGCAGGGCCAGGACGCATTGCACGCCGACTTTGGTGGCGTCGTCCCCGAGATTGCGGCACGGGCGCATGCCGAAAAGCTGGACCATTGTGTGGAAGAGTCGATGACACTTGCCGGGGTCAGACTGGCCGACCTGGATGGCATTGCCGTCACCGCGGGGCCCGGTCTGATCGGCGGGGTTCTGTCCGGTTTGATGTGCGCCAAAGGGCTTTGTGCGGCGACCGCGCTGCCCCTGATCGGGGTAAACCATCTGGCGGGTCACGCATTGACGCCGCGGCTGACCGACGAATTGCCATTTCCCTATCTGATGCTGCTGGTGTCAGGTGGCCACTGTCAGTTTCTGATCGTCAGCGCGCATGATTCCTTTACCCGGATCGGCGGCACAATCGACGATGCCCCCGGCGAGGCGTTCGACAAGGTCGCCCGCCTGATCGGCCTGGGTCAGCCCGGTGGACCGGCAATCGAACGGGCAGCGCAGTCGGGCGATGCGTCGCGGTTTCCCCTGCCCCGGCCGCTGTTGGACCGGCCCGGGTGCGACATGTCGTTTTCCGGGTTGAAGACCGCGATGCTGCGGGCACGCGACGGTATTACTGCAAGGGCCGGCGGGCTGACCGGTCAGGACCAGAATGATCTGTCTGCCGGTTTCCAGTTGGCAGTCGCCGAGGTTCTGGCGGAGAAGACCCGGCGGGCTTTGGCGGTGTATCTGTCATATGACCCGGCCCCGCGTAGTTTCGCGGTCGCGGGCGGGGTTGCTGCGAATACCCAGATAAGGGCGTCGTTGCAGGCCGTTTGTGCTAGTGCGGAGACTGGTTTCGTGGCGCCGCCTCTGTCGCTTTGCACGGACAATGCGGCGATGATCGCCTATGTTGGACTGGAACGCCTGCGGCATGGGCAGGTGGACGATCTGACGCTGTCGGCGCGACCGCGCTGGCCGCTTGATCAGATCAGCCCGGCGCTTCTCGGGTCAGGAAAAAAAGGGGCCAAGGCATGAGCGTCGGGATCATCGGAGCGGGCGCCTTTGGCACAGCACTGGGTGTTGCGTTGGCGGAGGGTGGCACAGAGGTGGCGCTGTGGGCGCGCGATGCGGATGCCGTGGCGGCAATGCGCCGACAGCGGAAGAACCCGCGTCTGCCGGGGGTGGTTCTGCCAGAAAATCTACACATTTCCGCCGATATAGACACTGTTTTGGGAAAGTCCATTCTGCTGGCGGTGATCCCGACGCAAAGCCTGCGCGGATTTCTCGAAACCCATGCAACGGCGCTGACCGGCAAGGTTATCGTCGCCTGTTGCAAGGGGCTCGATCTGACAACAATGTCAGGTCCGGTGACGACGATCGCAGCGACTGTGCCAGAGTCGACCGGGGCGATCCTGACAGGTCCGAGTTTTGCCGCCGACATTGCCCGTGGATTGCCGACGGCGCTCACACTGGCCTGTGCAGACGACGCGACTAGTCAGGCGCTGCAGGTGTTGCTATCCACCCCGGCGCTGCGGCTATATCGCACGACGGAT
>JBBKXP010000423.1:0-5799 GCA_037969545.1 Paracoccaceae bacterium
TGCCAAAACTGCTGGGCCTGTCGCTCCAGAACGTCGGAATGATCAGTGGATCGGGCAAAGCGCCACCGGTCCAGTCTGCACAGAATGCGCGCGCCAGCAGCGCCATGGCAGCCGAGAACGGCACGAAACCCGACAGCGGACCAAGGAACCGGCCGACGACCATCGCAAATCCGCCATAGCGTTCAACCAGGTCATTGGCGCGCCGGGTGTGGGGCGAAGCGGCAAAGTCCCTGCTTTGGCGCAGCCCATGTGTCGCCAGCCGACCAAGCCGAAAGCTGATCTCGCCGCCCAGAACCGTCCCTGCCGCAACGAACCAAGCCAGATCGAAGAAATCGATGGCCCCGCGCTGCACCAGCATGCCACCCGCGATAACCGCCAAAGCACCGGGTGCGATCACGCCGGTCAGGACGATCGCCTCGAGCATCGCAAACAGGCCCAATATCCAGTAGGTCCAAAGGCCCAAGGACTGAAGTGACAGCAGAAGTTGATCAAGGGAATGCGGCATCGGTGTCAGTCATCTCCTGCTCTGGCCTTACCAAATCGTTTGGGTTTGCCAAAGCGCCTGAACGCGCGCCACCTTATCATTCCGGCCCGCAAGCGTCGGTGTGCGGCCCAGTCATGGTCTATGATTTCCACCCGCATTGCATCTCTTTCATGTTGTGTGTCCCGTGCGGCGAGATGATTGAATATTTGTAATCCTGCGGTCGCCTATCCGGCAGGTATGTCGCCCATATCCAGTTCAGTCAGGAAAAGGAGACTGGATGTGAAAAGGATTTACAGAATCGCGGCGATGGTCATCGCCGCCATGGCGGCCTTAACCGCAATTGGAGCCGGTGCGCTGATCGTAGCCACGGCAATCGTCATCGGGGCGCTTTTGGCCGGGGCCGCGCGATTGTCGAGTATCGGTGCGGCGCACGTATTGAACAGAAGCGGCCCAGATGATTTTGTCGAGGCTACAGCGGGGCACGAGTTTCCGTCGTGACAAAGATCGTGAACCCACAAGCGGACATAGATGAGGCGGGAAGCAGCTGCTTTCCGCCTTTTCCCATGCCGTCATGCCAATGGTCGAAGCACCGACATTGCGCATCTGTAATTCAGGCGACATGCGGCACAGCCTTGGCCGACCTACGTCTTGGTCAGTGGACGGCAGTTGGATCGTCCCGCAACCAAGGAGACTGAAAATGACACGTAATACCATTCTGATGCTGGGGTCGAGTGCTTTGCTTTCGCTGGGCCTTTTGGGCGGTGCCGCAACGATGGCCAGCGCCGATCAACACGCCACCGATGCGGGAGAAGCGCAGGCGTTTCTGGCTGCTCCGGGGTCGATCGGCGATGCCATTGCGGCGGTCGAGGCCAAATCCGGCGGCAAGACGATGGGAGCCGACTATGAAACCAACGCGAGCGGCGCAACCGTGTACGAAGTCGCGGTGGTAATGCCGGATGGCACCGTGAGCGAATACACGTTCAACCCCACCGACAGTTCGGTCACGATGATGGATCCGTCGATGGATCACGACGAAAACGACGGCAACGAAGCCGGTGAAGGTGCTGAAAGCAACTAGACCGTGTAACAACGAGCGACCGGCAGAACCTTTTCTGTCGGTCGCGAATCGGGGAACGATGAAAATACTGGTGATCGAGGACGATGCGACGACCGGGGCCTATATCGCGGACGGGCTCCGCGAGGAGGGGCACACAGTCGATTTGATGGTCAATGGGGCCGAAGGGCTTATTCAGGCAAGCGTCGGCACCTATGATGTGCTGATCGTGGACCGAATGCTGCCCGGGATCGACGGGATCAGTCTGGTCAAGACCATGCGCGGTGCAAAGAACCATACACCGGTCATCTTTCTGACATCGCTTGGCGGGGTGGACGACCGGATCGAGGGGTTGAATGCGGGCGGCGACGATTATCTGACCAAGCCCTTTGCGTTTGGCGAATTGAGCGCCCGCATTGCAGCCATCGGCCGTCGCCCGCAGATGCAGGACGAACCGACGGTGCTGCGGGCCGCCGACCTTGAAATGAACCTGCTGACCCGCAAGGTCAGCCGCGCAGGTCAACCCATCGACCTGCTGCCGCGCGAATTTTCGCTGCTTGAACATCTCTTGCGCCGCAAGGGCCGGGTGCAGACCCGCACCATGTTGATGGAGGCGGTCTGGGACATCCACTTCGATCCCCAGACCAATGTTGTGGACACTCATATCAGCCGGTTGCGCGGCAAGGTAGACAAGCCCTTTGCGACGGAACTGATCGAAACTGTGCGCGGGTCGGGCTACCGGATCGAAGCGACATGAGGTCTGCGCGGCGTCTGCCTGCGATCTATTCCACGCCGTTGCGGCTGACGGCCATCCTCTTGGCAATTTTCGTAGTGGCGGCCTCAGTTGCCTTTTCGGTTGCCTATCTCGTGGTGCGATCCGGATTTGACGCCGCTCTGCGCCAAGACATCGACCAGACAGTGGCGACCTATCGCGCGATCGACAATCAGGATGACCTTGTTGAACGACTGTCCGAAGATGCTGCGGCGTCGCACCCCGAAGTCCGCATTCTGCAATACCTTCCCGACAGCGGCCCGAGAGTGTCAAACATCGACAGGTTTCCGCCGCTGAGCGGCTACGCCATCGTGTCCGAACATGAAATCACGGCACCGGACGACCTCGCTGAAAGTTATGTCGCGCGGAGTGTCCGCGTCGGTCGCGGCCAACTTATCATCGCGCAAACCCGCGAGCGGGTCATTGAAATGGGAGAGGTCTTTCTCATGATCCTGCTGATGGGCCTGTTGCCTACTTTGGGGATTGCTGCCGGGGCCGGCTATCTGGTGGCGCGCCGGGCGCGGGCCAAACTGGACGCGATCCAGACCACCCTGTCAGACCTGAGCGCCGGGCATTTGGCCGCCAGGGTTGAAACCGGCAGCAACGACAATGACCTGTCCGGGATCGGCCACGCAGTGAACAGCATGGCGGCGGCGCAAGAGGCGCTGGTGATGTCGATGCGGCAGATTTCCGGCGACATCGCCCACGACCTCAAAACGCCGATCCAGCGGGTCGCGGTGATCCTCGATCAGATCCGCCAAAAGACCGAGCTCAGCGCCGGTCAGCCCGAGCTGGTGGACCGGGCGCTGGCCGAGACCGACCGCATTGTCACGACATTCCAGGCGCTGCTGCAACTGGCGCAGATCGAAGGCGGCGCGGTGCGGGACCGGCTGGTGGCGACCGAACTGCGCTCGCTGGCTGAGGGGATCGTCGATTTTCTCGGGCCGGATGCCGAGGATCTGGGTTTTCGCCTCGACCTTGTCGCCGAAGGGCCTGGGCCGTTCAGCGTGGTCGGCGACGGTCAGCTGCTTGGACAGGTACTGGTCAATCTGATCGAGAATGCGCTGCGCCATGCACCCGGTGGCGGCACGATCCTCGTCGGACTGGCGACCGAGGCAGGGCGGGTGATCCTGACCGTTGCCGACAGCGGCCCCGGCATCC
This sequence comes from Paracoccaceae bacterium, assembly GCA_037969545.1. Taxonomy (GTDB): domain Bacteria; phylum Pseudomonadota; class Alphaproteobacteria; order Rhodobacterales; family Rhodobacteraceae; genus JBBKXP01. The sequence continues at coordinate 3,472 of JBBKXP010000423.1, forward strand.
CCGAGACGGAACGCGCGAACGTGCTCCGCAGGCTCTACCGACTGGAACGGAGCCGGACGACCGACGGGAACGGTCTGGGGCTGGCACTGGTCGCGGCGGTCTGCGACCTGCATGTCGCCCACCTGACGCTGGAGGACAATGCACCGGGACTGCGGGTGCGGATGGTGTTTCCCAAAGCAGCTAACTTACGGTCGCCGGCCCAGCTGAACGCTCCGAAAAACCACTGAAATGACGACGCATCCAACGTCGCGGTGGATCGGTCCCGGGCCACATTGCGGCGATTCAATCTCCTGATCATGCCAAGACAACTCCGAAGGGTTATTTCCGTGGTGTCGAATGGCGCCGTTTGAGACGGCTTGCACTTTCACTGCACTGGGCAAAGGACCAGCCAACCGCTCGCAACTCTGCGTAAGTCCAACTCAACACAAGGGACATCACCATGCTCAATCACCCTCTTGCACTAAAGATCGCGATTTTTGTCGCCTGTTCGGTGCTGCTCATTATCTTCGTGAAAATCCTCAGGTCGCGGTTCATAAAAGGGATAAAGGAGGTCAATCAGCGGCGCCGCGTGCGGCGCATGGTTAACGTGGCAACATTCGGATTGATCGCCGTTGCCGCTGCCTTCACGTTCTCGAACAGTCTGACCGGCCTCGCCGTATCCCTCGGAGTGGTTGGCGCGGCAGTGGCCTTTGCACTGCAACAAGTTCTCGCCAGCGGCGTTGCTTGGCTCCAGATCATGATTGGCGGCGTCTACCGTAATGGTGACCGCGTCAAGATGGGCGGTGTTATCGGCGACGTGATCCAAATCAACGTCTTTCTGACGACGCTCATGGAGGTTCGCGGCGACTGGGTGAATGGCGACCAATATACTGGCCGGGTCGTTCGTGTTCCCAATGCCGCGATCTATCAGCAGCCCGTCTATAACTACAGCGCCGACTTTCAGTACGTTTGGGACGAACTTTTGGTACCGATCAAATATGGAAGCGACCGCGCGCTTGCTGTGAAGATCATGACGGATGCTGTCACGCCGCTTGCCCACGACGCGACCGAAGCGATGCGAAAGGATTGGGCGCTGCTAAAAGAGGAATACGTCATCGAGGATGCAATCCTAGAACCTACAGTCTTTCTCGTGGCGAACGATAATTGGCTCGAATACAGCATCCGGTATTTGGTACACTACAAGAAGCGTCGCTCGATGAAGTCGGATCTTTGTGAATCGATCGTTGCGAGTATCGAGGCAAGTGCCGAAAAGGTTGGTATCGCATCGGGCACTTATGACATTGTCGGATTGCCGACCCTAATGGTGGATCTGATCCGAAAGAACAAAGTGAAGGCCGAATAACCACGGAGGTCAGCGTTCGGTTTCAAAGCGGTGTCTTTGAGGAGTCGGACCTGATGGAATCACTCGGTGACCTAAAAGTGGAGACAGGCCCTGATACGGATCTGTCTCTCTGATTTGGTGGGTATCAGCTTCTTTGCCGATCAATCCCATTCTATCGGAATCGATCGACCCCGGCAGCGGGTTTGCTTAGTCAGCCGTTTCCGCGCCCCCCGCATCCTTGGCGATTTCAACCGTGACCGGCGCAAACCCTTGGGCCGCAAGCGTCACGTTAAATGTCTTGCCCGCCTGACTGGTCGTGTAAATGCCGTTTGGGTTGGCCCGAAAGTGTCCCGGCAGGCCGCTGTCATCGAGGTGGAGTCGGACTTCGCCGCTTCCGGGCAGGATCAAACTGTCAAGCGGGCGCAGATAGCCCTCGACCGCGCCGCTGTCGGCATCCGTGATCCTGTAGTAGAGCGAAAAGCCGGTCACATCGACCGTCCCGGTATTCTTGACCAGCAGTTCAAGGTGATCGGTCGCGGCGATCTTTGCGATGGGATCAAAGTTGTTCTCGACCAGTGCCTCGACGATCCGGAACGGTGCGGCTGCACCCCCCGCGGGAATCGTGTTTTCGGCCATGACGGGCGTGGTATCGGCCAGATCGTTCTGAGCGTCGCCATCGGTGTCGGCCATCAGCGGATCGGTGCCAAGCAGCGTCTCGGACGAGTCGGGGACACCGTCGCCATCGGTATCGGTGGCGGTCTGGGCATAGACGGGCGCGGCGAGCCCCAACATCGCGATCAGGGTTGCCGTGGTAATGTGTTGTTTCAGGGTCATGACAGTCACTCATTGGTTAATCTGTCGGATTTGAGAGGCAGGAGGAGCACAGCACTGAACCGCCCCGGGTTTGCTGGAGGGTGATTTGTTCAACGACTAGGCGACCATATCGATTGTGTTCAGGTTTGCATAGAACGCCTCCTCTGCTTCGGCTGGCGGGATGTATCCGATAG
>JBBKXP010000424.1:0-2718 GCA_037969545.1 Paracoccaceae bacterium
TGACCGGGCCGCCTTGCGACTGGCCGGGTTCAGCGACCGCGATATCTGGGACCTCGCGGCGGTTGCCGGGTTTTTCAATATGTCGAACCGGGTTGCCTCGGCAACGGGCATGCGCCCGAATGCCGCCTATCATTCGCAGGCCAGATGATCAGGGCGATTTTGCCAGTCCTGTTGCTGTGGCCGCTGACCGCCGGGGCGGTGACGTTCGAATTTCCGATCAATGCCACAATGCAGATCGAAAAGGTCGCCACAAACGACAGCTACGACATGCCAGTCGGGCCTTGGGCGGATGGGGTGATTCCAGTGCGCGAGGTTGCCGGTGCGGTGACCCGGCAGGCCTGGCGGATCGCAACGCCGGGGCTGAGCACGCAGCAGATCATGCAGGAACTTCGGCTGCAGCTTGAGGTCGCAGGCTTTGAGGTTCTGTTCAGTTGTCGCACCGATTTCTGCGGCGGGTTCGATTTTCGCTTTGGCACCGAGGTTTTGCCGCCGCCCGAAATGCAGGTCGATCTGGGCGATTTTCGGTTTCTGGCGGCACAGCGGCAGGACGGCGACGACACTGAGACTGTCAGCCTTCTGGTCAGCCGGTCCAGCCGGGCGGGCTTTGTGCAGATGATCCGGGTCGGCGTCGCAACTGCGGCGGATGTGCTGGTGACACCGACAGATCAGGAACTGGCCGGACCGGTCGCGGCACCCGTCGTCAGCGGTGATTTTGCGGCAAGTCTGGACGAAATGGGGCATGCGGTCCTGGCCGATCTGACGTTTGACATCGCTTCGTCAGATCTGGCTGCCGGCGACTTTGCGTCGCTGCGACAACTTGCCGATTATCTGTTGGACCGGCCCGACCGGCGGGTTGCGCTGGTTGGCCATACCGACAGTTCCGGATCGCTGGATGCAAATATCGCGCTGTCCAAGCGGCGTGCCAGATCGGTTCTGAATCGGTTGGTCGATACCTATGGGGTTGCGCGGGCGCAGCTTGCGGCCGAGGGCATGGGATATCTTTCGCCGATAGCCAGCAACCTGACGCCCGAAGGTCGCGACGCCAATCGCCGGGTCGAGGTTATCGTGACGTCAACCGAATAGGCGATCAGTCTGCCAACCGGCATCGATGGGCCAGATCGCCGATGCGACAGCAATTTGCTGCACTTTCGATCGATCGCAGGTCCAGCTTCGAAGGATTGTGAGGGTCTGGACGACAAAATCGGGCCCGCGATTGGCCAGACAAACGGGCTTCTGCACCCGGAAATTTTCCGGTTTTGCGCTACCAGATGTCCGGGCCTTTGTCGGTGAATTCGTGAACCAGAAAGTCGATGAATGCGCGCACTTTGGGTTGGGTAAACCGACCAGGCGGATAAACCGCGTAGATGCCTTGGGTTTCAACGGGCAGTTCGGGAATGGCGACTTCGACCAGTCCTTTCGCCATTGCATCGGCATAGAGGAACGACGGCAGATAGGCGATGCCCAGTCCGCCGATGCAGGCGTTCAGCAGGGACTGGCCATCGTTCACGGTCAGCCAGCCGGCCGTGCGTACCTGACGTTTCTCGCCCGACGGCGCGGTCAGTTTCCAGACGGCCGAATTTGCCTGATTGGAGTAGTGCAGCAGCTTGTGATTGTTCAGGTCGTCGATCTTTTCGGGCCGTCCGTACTGCGCAAAATACCCCGGACTTGCGATCATCCGTTTCGTCGTCTCGGTCAGTTTGCGGGCGCGAAGGGTGCTGTCTTCCAGTTCGCCGATCCGCACGGCCATGTCGAAGCCTTCAGAGATCAGTTCGACATAGCGGTTGTTCAACACCATGTTCACCGTGATGTCCGGAAATTCCGACAGGAAATCGCCCAGCACGGGCGACAGGTGGTTAACGCCAAAATCGGTGGCAACGGAAATTCGCAACAACCCAGAAGGCGCGCTTTGCATGGATGTCACCAATGCATCGGCTTCGCCGGCATCGTTCAGCACCCGGCGGGCGCGGTCATAATATGCAAGGCCAATCTCGGTCGGTGAAACCCGGCGCGTCGTGCGATTCAGCAAGCGGGCGCCAAGGCGTGCCTCCAGGGCCGACACGTGTTTGGAAACGGCGGATTTCGAAATCCCCATCTTCTTGGCGGCGTCGGTGAATCCCCCCTGATCCACTACCGTCGCAAAGGCTTCCATTTCCGTGAGGCGATCCATACGTGATCCTCTGCAATCAACAAATTCGTTGCGGTCGGTATCATATTCAAATCTGTTTGGACTGTGGCGCAGACCTGACGATATGGCGGTATTAACGGGACTGTTACGGGGCGAGAATCAATGCGCCGCGTTGGCGTTCGCCCGGTTCTGGATCGTCGGGCATTGTCGGCAAACATAACAGGTCTCACAGGTTCGCAACCAGCCTCACAGCCTGATCGATGGCCCGTTTGGCATCCAGTTCGGCGGCTATATCCGCGCCGCCAATGATATGGCACACGATACCTTTTGCAATCAGGTCGTCGGCCAACCCCCGTTCGGGCAATTGTCCGGCGCACAGAACAATCGTATCTGCGGCAATCAGCGTCGGCTTTTCGCGCGCCTCGCCAAAGGTCACATGCAGCCCTTCGTCGTCGATTCGTTCGTAATTCACGCCGCCGATCATCTCGACGTCTTTCATCTTCAGCGTGGCACGGTGAATCCATCCGGTCGTCTTGCCCAACCCCTTGCCCAATTTCTGCGCCTTACGCTGCAGCAGCGTTACCTGACGGATC
>JBBKXP010000425.1:0-6662 GCA_037969545.1 Paracoccaceae bacterium
GCATGGCACGAAAACAGGGGTCACATGCGGATATCACCGGCCCAAGGGTGCGCAATGCAGCCCAACGGTTGTTTGCGTGGCAAGGTTACGCCGCGGTCAGTATGCGCCATATCGCAGCGAAAGTGGGTGTGCAGGTTGGGGCATTGTACAACTATACACCCGACAAGCAGGCGTTGTTGTTCGATCTGATGCGTGACCATTTGCAAGCGCTTTTGGCGGCGTGGGAGTCGGTTGAGGTTAAATCCGGGGCTGCGGCCCGGTTGCGCCAGTTCGTCCATTTTCACCTTGATTTCCACCTGCCGCGACCGGATCAGGTGTTCATCGCCTACATGGAATTGCGCCATCTTTCGCCGAAAAATCTTGCAGAGATCGAGGGTCTGCGCCAGCGCTACGAAGACGCACTCGAATCAATCCTCGCTGCCGGGGTTGCCGAAGGTGTTTTTGCCGTGCGCGATACCCGCGTTACTGTCATGGCCCTGATCGCGCTGCTGACGGGCCTTGGCAACTGGTATCACGTCGAGGGGCGGTTGCCGCTGGCCGAGATCGAGGCGATTTATTGGGATCTTGTGCGCAAAGCGGTCATGGCCTGACCTTTTCGCTGATTGTCAGTGTGCTGGTTTGATGAACGTCCCGCTGTTCAGTTCACGCATCGCTGTGCGCAATTCGTCGCGGGTATTCATGACGATGGGGCCGTGCCACGCCACGGGTTCGTCGATGGGCGCACCTGAAATCAGCAAGAACCGGATGCCGTCGGGGCCGGCCTGAACTGTGACCTCGTCGCCTGTGCCGAAACGGACCAGCGTGCGGTTGCCTGACATATCACGGATATTCACCTCTTGCCCCAGCACCTCTTTTTCAAGCAGGACACCCGTTGGTGCGCTGGCATCGGAAAACACCCCCGCCCCCTGAAAGACGTAGGCAAAGGCGCGCCGGTATGTGTCGACCTGAAACGTCTTTCGACGACCGGCGGGCACCTTGATGTCCAGATATTGCGGATCGGCAGCGATCCCGTCGACCGGGCCCTTCTTGCCCCAGAACGCGCCGGTGATCACCTTGACCTCGGTGCCGTCATCATCAGTCACGGTTGGAATGTCGGTCGCGGAAATGTCCTGATAGCGTGGTGCCGTCATCTTGAGGCTTGAGGGCAGATTCGCCCACAACTGAAAGCCGTGCATCTTCCCGGCGATGTTCCCCTTTGGCATCTCCTGATGCAGGATACCCGACCCGGAGGTCATCCATTGCACGGTTCCGGCACCCAGGGTGCCCTTGTTGCCCAGACTGTCGGCATGATCGACCGTGCCGTTCAGCACATAGGTGATCGTTTCGATCCCGCGATGCGGGTGCCAGGGGAAACCGGCGGAGTAGTCGCTGGGATGGTCGCCACGAAAATCGTCGAACAGCAGGAACGGGTCGAGTTCGGTCGGATCCTGAAAACCGAAAGCGCGGTGTAGCTTGACGCCGGCACCTTCCAACGTCGGGGTGGCGCGGCGGGTCTCGATCGTGGGTCGGATGGACATTGCGGGTCTCCTTTGACGACCAAGATAGGGTGGCGTTGCCACGCCTGCAATTTGCATGCCTGCACGGACGTGGTGCGCCGATGTGATGACTGGCCACGGCAGGTGGCGCGGGGTAGGCAGGTCGGGCACAGTGAAAGGCCTGCCATGTTCAGCCCCGATGCCGATGGCGTCTATGTCCGCCTGTCCGCCTCGCCGGCGCGGCGGATGTTTGCCGTCGGGGTGTTGGGCGGCCTTGGCGTGGTGATGCTGTTGCTTGCCTTGGGACCGGGGATTGCGCCGCCTAGCCGGTTTGCCCTGATCGTGCTGGCGGGCTTGACGATCGTGCAGGCGGATCGGCTGCGCAGGGCGACGTTGGCAGAGTTGCTGCTGACTGCGGATGGGCTGGTGGACGACAGCGGACGGGTTCTGGCGCTGATGCGCGACATCGTGCGGGTCGAACGCGGGGTTTTTGCGCTCAAGCCATCGAACGGATTTACCCTCGTGCTGAACAGCCGGGCCGCCCGGGCCTGGGCGCCGGGACTTTGGTGGCGGATCGGTCGTCGGGTCGGGGTCGGCGGCGTTGTTCCGTCCGGGCCGGCCAAGGTGATGGCCGAATGCATCGCCATGCGGTTGGCGACCGACGACACCCTGAACCGCTGATCAGTCGCTGATCAGCAGGTCAGGTCTGCCGATGTATAGTTCGAATTGACCGTGCTCCAGCACAGTTGCGGGGCGAAACGCGGCCGGGTCACCACGAAATTCTGGAACACGAAGGCGTTCAAGCCAATCGTGAATACCGGTTCGTAGACAACCCAGGTCTCGACAATCACGACTTTTTCGCCGTCCGGCATCACCGGGATCTGACTAAGATAGTTCTGCAGCCGCGCGGTGGTCAGCGCCGGCAGCGTCCCGCGGACCTGAGACCAGACGACAGAGTATTTGTTCTGCGCCTCGTTGAAGGTGATTTCGCTGATCCGCAGCCGCGGTTCCTGGTTGGATGTGGTCAGGAATTTCTGCAGCCGCCACAGCGCCGACAGATAGTTCGGCGTAAAGGCAGAGGTTTCCCGGCTGAGGACGTCCGAAATGGTGTAGGTCGATTTGACAGCCGTCGATTGCGCCTTAAATGCGTCGAAAAACACAAAAGTGCCAAGATAGGCCCAGCAGAGCAACGGAAAGATCAGGACCGCCTCGACGGAGATGCTTCCGTCCTGGTCCCGCCGAAAGCCACGGAAGATGCGATTGATAAAATGACCCATCAAATCGGCTCCATCACGAAGGCGCTGGAAGCAACAAGCGCATAAAAGTCGCCGGTTCGCCGGGGCAGTTGAAACCCAAGTCCGGTGCCGGGGAACATGGGCTTGAACAGCGAACAGGCCCGGATCACCATCAACTGGTTTTGCGAACCGGCCTGAAACGTCCGGACGGGTTCGAATGGGTTGTTCACATCGACACAGTCGGCGACGGTCGCCACATCGACCCAGTTGCGGGGGTCGACCCGGGTCATTTCCAGCTTGGTGTTCGTGACGCAGTTGGGGATGATCCCCGCGGCGTTGCAGATCATCCGCTTGACCTGGTTATGGGTAAAAGTCGTCGCGGTTTCCAATCGGATCCGGCGGACCGCCATATCCATTCCGCGTTCCAGCATCACCTGGCGGGTCATCAACAGACCGGCCTCGAATGCCGACAGGAAAAGGATCATGAATGCGGGAAAGACCAGCACGAACTCGACCGTCGCCGTACCGTCTTCAGCGCGACGAAAGCGGCGCAAAACGCCTTTGATGACATTTTTCATTGGGTCAACTTCAGTCTGGCGATGTCACTGGCGATCGCGGCGAATGCGCTGCGGATGTTCGTGCCAGCGACATTGTAGTAGTGGCTGGTCGAACTGGCACAATCGAGCAACGCCGCCTGACCACCGCTGGGCGCCTCGAATGCGACGGTATAGATCACCACGCCTTCGTCCTTGGCGGCCTGACAGACGTTGGACAGTCTGTTATCAGCCTGCGCATCGGTGACGACCGATTCAAGTGCATAGTAGGTCGCGACATAGGTGTTGTAGTTGATCTTGCCCTTTGAATAGGGCTCATTGTAGAATTTATTGTAGATCACTGTGCGCACCCATGTCGCATAGACGTCCTGCCAACTCAACTGCCGCACGGTTGAGGTGTAGCTGTATCCTTGGCCCGGCTGGACCGCCGGGTAGGCGGTGCTCCTGTAGCCGGACTCGCCACCCGAGAAACCCTGCGGGTAGTTCTTGTAGCGGGCACTGTCACTGCTCTGACCAAGCCAGAAAAATTTATCATCCGAACGATTGTTCGATGTTTCTTGACCTTCGTACTGAACCGAAAACCGGTTGGTAGGAACGGAACCCCAGGCCTGGGCTGCATTCTCCTTGTAAACCCAAAGCGACGACAGCCCGGTTTTATAGGGTTCCGACAGATCGTATTCTATTGTGTTTTCGCCGTCCGTCATCAGGACGATAACCTTGAGGTTGTCGGTGGCATCCCAGTTGACCGGACGACCGGCGGCATCGTTCAGGACGACGCTGTTGCTGATAAGGCCGCTCACGATCGGTTGGGTTCTTGGGTCCAGCAACGTGGTGCCCCAGATCATCCCAAGATCAATCGCGGTGTTTCCGAAGCTGACCAGGTTTGCGATTGCCGTTGTCAGTTGCGTCTCGTTCGACGAATGCACAATGATCGGATTCTCGGTGGGTCGAAAACACCAGGGTCGCGTAATGGGTGTGGCGCTGGTGTTGGTTTCTGCACCATAGTCGAAGTGGGAAACCCGGGTGTGGACGACGCTTGGATTGATATAGGTGCCGTTGAACTCTGACGTGTTGGCCAACAGGCAATGGCTGAGCGTGTGCGGGGTCGTCATCGCATAGAATTGGGCGAGGTTTGCACCCATGTTGACGACTGCGCTGTAGGGGATCAGCGAAACCGTCGTCAGGCCGGTTGTGTTCGGGTCATTGTTCTCGAGAACCGTTTCCACGAAAGTTGTCGCCGCAGACCGCAGGTTTACCAGCTTGTTGTTCTGCTGCATCGACGATGACATGTCGACGACGAGCGAGATTTCGACATCGGTGATCCGCTCTTCTGCGGTTGCGACGGCAGGTACGACCAGACTTTCCAGCGTCCCGAACTGTGCGGTCGGGCCAAAGACGCTCAGCAGGTTCGAGAACAACATCGGCACCCGCGCCTTGGCGTTGGCGGTGACGATCCGGAAGTTCGGGCCCTGGTTGACGGTCGGCGGGCCGTCCATGTATTGAATAAGCCCGGCCTTGGTGAAGCAGTCAGTGACAACATCTGCCGGCGGCAGCGGCTGATCCAGGTCAGCGGCAGCAAGGGCACACCGGTCGGCGGTGCCCTGAATTTTGACCCGCGTGGTTTCCAGACGCATGAGATCGACAGCCAGACCGCCGATCATCAACATGAGCAGAAATATGAAAAGGCCAAAGATGATCAGGTTGCCGTCCTCGGCTTGCCGAAAGGCACCTAGCCGTACGCGAACCTTGCCCGTCCGATTCAACATGTTTTCACTCACTATGTTCTTCATCTCTATCCTTCCTCTTGGCGCAATCAATTCGCCCTGACTACGCACAAGACCTGCCAAATGCAGTTTGAGTCCTCGCAATATAGCCATGTGTCTATGGCCAAATTTGGGCGGGAATAAGTAAAGGAACCTTGAATTGGTCCGACTTTTTGTATCAATCCGCTGCCAGGGCAAAAACCTGTTGCCGGGTTAGCGACAATCAAAGCAGAAATTCCGGGGGTCGCCTTGCACGTCGGTCTTGCGGGGCCGGATTTGAGGATTTGTTAGTATTTTGCCCCAATATGTAGCGAATCATGTCTAAGGTGCCTGCAAGGTCGGCAACAGTCGGCTCGATTCCGGGACTGAACCCGGTCGCAAGGAGTTTCAGAATGAACAATTCGCCTGCCAAGATGGCCGAACCCAGCTTTCGCGAATCCGTCGACATCATGTTCAACCGGGCGGTGGCGCTGATGAATTTGTCGCCGGGACTCGAGGAAAAGATCAGGGTCTGCAATGCCACCTATACGGTCCGTTTTGGCGTTCGTTTGCGCGGCGCGATCCATACGTTCACGGGATATCGAGCCGTCCATTCGGAACATATGGAGCCAGTCAAGGGCGGGATCCGCTACGCCGACAACGTGCATCAGGACGAAGTCGAGGCGCTGGCGGCGCTGATGACCTACAAATGCGCGCTGGTCGATGCGCCTTTTGGCGGGTCCAAGGGCGGTTTGCGGATCAACCCACGTGACTGGGAAGAACACGAACTGGAACAGATCACCCGGCGTTTCGCTTATGAGCTGATCAAGCGCGACCTGATCAACCCGTCACAGAACGTCCCCGCCCCCGACATGGGCACCGGCGAGCGCGAGATGGCCTGGATCGCCGACCAGTACAAGCGGATGAACACCACCGACATCAACGGGGCCGCCTGCGTCACCGGCAAACCGCTGAATGCCGGCGGCATTCAAGGACGGACAGAGGCAACGGGGCGCGGCGTCCAATATGCGCTGCGCGAATTCTTCCGCCACCCCGAAGACATGGCAGTGGCCAAGATGTCGGGCGGCCTGGAGGGCAAGCAGGTCATCGTGCAGGGCCTTGGCAACGTCGGCTATCACGCCGCCAAATTCCTGTCCGAAGAGGACGGGTGCCTGATCACCGGCATTATCGAACGTGACGGCGCCCTGTTCAACAAGGCCGGTCTGGACGTAGAGGCGGTGCGCCAGTGGATCAACACCCATGGTGGCGTCAAGGATTACCCCGATGCGACGCACAAGTCGGACGGCGCATCCGTCCTGGAAATGGCCTGCGACATCTTGATTCCGGCTGCGCTGGAAGGTGTCATCAACATTGGCAACGCGGCACGGATCAAGGCGCCGCTGATCATCGAAGCGGCGAACGGGCCGATCACCGCCGGTGCCGACGACATCCTGCGCGAAAAGGGGATCGTGATCATACCCGACATGTATGCCAACGCCGGTGGCGTGACAGTGTCCTATTTCGAATGGGTCAAGAACCTGTCGCACATCCGCTTTGGCCGGATGCAGCGCCGGGCCGAGGAGTCGCGCCACCAGTTGCTGGTGGACGAGCTTGAGCGGCTGTCGGCGGACAAGGGCCTTGGCTGGACCCTGACGC
>JBBKXP010000426.1:0-2540 GCA_037969545.1 Paracoccaceae bacterium
CTGCGGGCCACTCAGGCGATTTTTGAGGAAACCGGCGATGCCGTCACCCTGATCGGCCGCCCCGATGTGGTAGTCAGTCGGCTGGAGCGTGCCGGGTTGAAGATCCGCCCCGATACCGATTTCGAGCTGATCAACCCGGAAAGCGACGCGCGTTATCGCGATTACTGGACCACATATCACGAAATCATGCAGCGCCGCGGGGCGACGCCCGATCTGGCGCGCGCGATACTGCGCACCAACAGCACGGCAATCGCTGCGGTTGCGGTCCAGCGGGGTGATGCGAATTCGATGATTTGCGGAACTTTCGGCGAGTACCGGTGGCATTTGCGGCAGGTCACTGACATCCTGTCGTCAGAGACCGTACATCCGGTCGGCGCGATGTCACTGGTTCTACTGGAGAAAGGGCCGCTGTTTGTTGCCGATACCCATGTTCACATCGAACCGACTGCCGAACAGGTCGCGGAAAACGTGATCGCCGCTGCACGCCACGTCCGGCGGTTCGGGATAGAGCCCAAGATCGCACTATGCTCGGGGTCGCAGTTTGGCAATCTGGACAGCCGTTCGGGCCGGGTGATGCGCGGCGCATTGGCGATCCTGAAAACGACGAGGACCGATTTCGAATACGAAGGTGAAATGCATACCGATGCCGCTTTGGACCCGGTCTTGCGTGAACGCCTCTTTCCCGGCGGGCGACTGACCGGGAAGGCCAATGTTCTGGTTTACGCAAATACGGATGCTGCCGGGGCAACCCGCAACATACTGAAGTCGGTTGCCGAAGGAATTGAGGTCGGCCCGATTTTGATGGGTATGGGCAATCGCGCCCATATCGCTACGCCCTCGATCACCGTGCGCGGCCTGCTGAACATGGCGGCTTTGGCGGGGATGAGTGTCGAAAGTTACGGCTGAAAGACAGCCGTAGCCAAAAAGAAGAAAACGGGACAACAGGAGGAGTTCCATTATGACGTCAGAAACCCATCCGGTAGATGAAGTTCTACCACCGGCCAAGCTGTTCACGCTTGGTTTGCAACACGTGCTGGTCATGTACGCCGGTGCCATCGCGGTGCCGTTGATCATTGGCCGTGTGCTGAAACTCGATCCGACGCAAGTCGCCTATCTGATTTCCGCGGATTTGTTTGTCTGCGGCATCGTCTCGATTATCCAGTCATTCGGCGCTGGCAAGTTGTTTGGTATTCGCCTTCCCGTCATGATGGGCGTGACTTTCGCGTCTGTTGGACCAATGGTTTCGATCGGCCTGGCCAATCCGGGAGTGGACGGTGCGCGGCTGATCTTTGGCTCGATCATCGGGGCAGGGATCATCGGCATGCTGATTGCACCATTCGTCAGCCGCATGCTGCGGTTCTTCCCGCCTGTGGTGACCGGCACGATCATTCTGGTGATCGGTGTGACGCTGATGCGGGTTGGTATCCAGTGGATTTTTGGCGTGCCCGTGGGCCCGACATCGCCACAGCTTATGGATCCTGCGAGCCTTGCATTTCTTGACGCCGTCAAGGCACTGCCGGCTGGCACGCTGCCTGAGATGCCGGGCAGTTTCAAACTGGCGGCAACGATAAACAACCCGGCCTATGCTAGCCCTGCGAACATCATGGTTTCGGTCGTCGTTCTGGCGGTGGTGTTGCTGGTTGCGCGCTATGCCAAGGGCTTCTTCTCGAACATTGCCGTTCTGTGCGGGATTGTTGCGGGCGGCCTTCTGGCGGCGATGCTTGGCATGATGCATTTCGACAAGGTGGCCGATGCCAGCTGGTTCCACATCATCACGCCGTTCTACTTTGGCATGCCGATCTTCAATCCGGTGATGATCCTGACCATGACCCTTGTGATGATCGTGGTGATGATTGAATCCATGGGCATGTTCCTGGCTCTGGGCGAGATGACCGGCAAGAAGATCACCCAGCCAATGATGTCTGCTGGCTTGCGGACAGATGGTTTGGGCACGCTGATCGGTGGTATCTTCAACACCTTTCCCTACACGTCCTTCAGCCAGAACGTCGGTCTTGTCGGCGTGACGGGTGTGCGCAGTCGTTGGGTGTGCGTGATGGGTGGTGCGATCATGATCGTGCTTGGTCTGACACCCAAGGTCTCGACACTTGTCGAGGCATTGCCCACGGCCGTTCTGGGCGGCGCTGGTCTGGTGATGTTCGGGATGGTTGCCGCGACTGGTATCCGCATCCTGAGCGCGGTGAACTTCAAGACCAACAAGTTCAACCTGTTCATCGTGGCAATTTCGCTTGGCTTCGGGATGATCCCGTTGATCGCGCCGAGCTTCAATATGTGGATGCCGCATGCAATCGCACCGCTGATCGACTCCGGCATCTTGCTGGCGGCGTTTTCGGCAGTATTGCTGAACATCTTCTTCAACGGCACCCAAGACGGTGGCGAAGATGACATCAAAGAAGCGGCATTGGCGACCGAAGGCGGTCACTGACCCGACGCGCTGCCCGCAGACGGGCAACGGCAAAATTCCGGGGGAGGGCGTTGGTTCGCCCTTCCCCATTTTTATCTTCATTGCGCGTATGGGATGT
>JBBKXP010000427.1:0-3112 GCA_037969545.1 Paracoccaceae bacterium
AAGATCGCCGATCTGAAGCACCAGCTTGCGGGCCAGAACCGGCATCGCTTCGGCTCGAAGTCGGAGAGCCTTGATCAGCTTCAACTGGCCCTGGAGAACGAGGAGATCGCCCTGGCGGCGGTCGAAGAGGTTGAGCCATCGACCCCTGAAGCCACGGCGCCGGAGGAGAAATCCAAACCGCGTCGCAAACCGTTGCCCGGTCATCTGGAGCGCAAAGACGAGGTGTTGTCGCCGGGCGAGGATTGTCACTGTTGTGGCGGCCCGCTCAAAAAGCTGGGCGAAGACATCACCGAGGAACTGGAATACGTCCCCGGCGGGTTTGTCGTGAACCGGTTTGTCCGACCCCGCATGGCGTGTTCCTGCTGCGAGACGATCTGTCAGGCGCCGCTGCCCTCACGTCCGATTGAACGCGGGCGACCCGGCCCCGGCCTGCTGGCGCATGTTCTGGTCTCGAAGTTTGCCGATCACTTGCCACTTTATAGGCAGTCGCAGATTTATGCGCGGTCGGGCATCGATCTGGATCGCTCGACCATGGCGGACTGGGTGGGCAAGGCGACGACACTGCTGGAACCCCTGGCCGATGCTGTCGGCCGACACGTGCGGCAGGGCCCGGCGCTCTTCGCCGACGACACGCCGGTCAAGATGTTGAGCCCCGGCAACAAGCGCACCAAGACCGCGCGAGCCTGGGCCTATGTCCGTGATGAACGACCCTGGAACGGCCAGGCCCCGCCCTGCGCCTGGTATCAGTTCACCATCGATCGAAAGGGCGACCATCCGGTCAGCCATCTGGCAGGCTACAAAGGCTGGGTCCATGCTGATGGCTATTCCGGCTTCAACGGATTGTTCGGCGAGAGCAAAGCGTCAGAGATGGCCTGCATGGCGCATATCAGACGCAAGTTCGTGGATGTGCAGCAGTCTCAAGGGTCGGCCATCGCCGAGGAGGCGATCAAGCGGATTGCCAAGCTCTATGCCGTGGAGAAACTCGCGCGCGGCCAATCGCCAGAGGAACGCATCGCACTTCGCCAGGAACACGCCAAGGAAATCTTCGATGATCTGGAAGACTGGTTGCACGCGCAATTGCCCAAAATCTCCGGGAAATCCCCGCTGGCGCGGGCCATCCGCTATGCCCTTGGTCGTCTACCCAAAGCACGCCCTTATTTGCAAAACGGCATTCTTGAACTCGACAACAACAGTGTCGAACGCGCAATGAAGCCGGTTGCCATCGGCCGGAAGAATTGGACATTTGCAGGCTCCGAAGGCGGCGGCAGAGCCATGGCCATCGCCTATACACTGATTGAAACCGCCAAGCTGAATGGCGTCGATCCGCAGGCATGGCTCACTTGGGTCCTCGGCCGCATCGCCGACCACAAGATCACTCGTCTCGACGAACTCATGCCCTGGAGTTACGCCGCCACAGCAGCGTAACAGAGATCGTCGCAGCGCGTCAGGTGGCCCCCAACAGACGCTCTCCGCTGAGATGATGTCTGCCGATGTTTTCCTTAAGTTCAGATGGGTGAGGTACTCCTTTGGGAGCATGCGGAATCGATGCTTGATCAACGGAGACACCACAATTGAGATGCCCGCACCGCGGGCTGACGCCGTTGCGTCAGCGACGTTTCGTCACTGCAAGCGCCTTCCATTGGCGGGATCGAAAAGGTGTACATTCTCTTGCGCGATACAGAGATTAATTGTCTGCCCCCCGCGCGGTACGTTGTGAACGCCGGTCATGTTCACGACGATGGGTGCGCCGCTTTCCTGCAAGCGACCGTGAAGCAGAGTATTCGCGCCAAGCGGTTCGGAAAGGTGAATCCGCGCGACGATCGGTCCTGAAGGATCCGACATTAGGTGTTCAGGACGAAGTCCGACTTTCACACGTCCACTGTGGGCGCTCGACACCGGAAAATCTGCATCGTTTTTCAGGTGGAGCTGTCCTCCCTCCAATTTCGCATCTAAGACGTTCATCGACGGTGAGCCGATGAATTGCCCGGCAAACAATGTCGCCGGGTGCTCGTAGACTCCAAGCGGCGTTCCGATCTGCTCGGCATTGCCTGCGTTCATCACGATCATCCGGTCGGCCATGGTCATGGCTTCAACTTGGTCGTGCGTAACGTACAGCGACGTCACGCCAAGCTTCGCCTGAAGTTCCCGGATTTCGATGCGCATCTGGTAGCGGAGTTTGGCTTCTAGATTAGTCAGAGGCTGGTCTAAAAGAAAAACCGCAGGCTCTCTGACGATGGCACGCCCCATAGCGACGCGCTGACGTTGCCCGCCAGACAGCGCACTCGGTTTGCGGTCAAGGTAGTCGGAGATCTGCAACAGCGATGCGGCTTCCTGAACTTTCACCTCGATATCGTCTTTGGGCATCCCACTGATCTTAAGCCCGTAACCCATGTTCTGTCGGACCGACATGTGCGGGTATAGCGCGTAATTCTGGAACACCATGGCGATGTCGCGGTCCATCGGTTCCACGTCGTTGACTCGCGTGCCGCCGATCCTGACCTCGCCCTCGCTGACGCTTTCCAGTCCTGCAACCATCCGCAGGAGCGTGGACTTGCCGCAACCCGAGGGGCCGACAATGACAATGAATTCGCCATCCTCGATTTCAACGCTCACTCCGTGGATCACCTCGGTCGGACCGAAGCGCTTCTTTACGTTTTCAAGATCTACAGTTGCCATCGGTGCTATTTCTCGCTGTCAACAAGGCCGCGGATGAAAAGTTTCTGCATGGACACGACGACGATAACCGGCGGTATCATTGCCAGAATCGAAGTCGCCATGATGACGGGCCAGTCGGCAATGTCATCGCCTGAAGGAAACATCTGTTTGATTCCCATCACGATGGTGTTCATTTCGGGGTCGGTGGTGATCAAAAGCGGCCACAAATATTGATTCCAGCCGTATATGAAAAGGATCACGAAAAGCGCGGCAATGTTCGTTCGGCTCATCGGCAGCAGGATATCCCAGAAGAACCGCATCGGCCTGGCCCCATCGACACGGGCGGCTTCGGCCAGTTCGTCTGGCACGGTCAGGAAAAACTGCCGGAACAGAAAGGTTGCGGTGGCCGAGGCAATCAGCGGCAGAATCAGGCCGCTGTATGAGTTGAGCATGCCGA
>JBBKXP010000428.1:0-4882 GCA_037969545.1 Paracoccaceae bacterium
CCTCCATCACGGTCTGGGACTTTTCGCGGTTCCAATCGCCAGGCTGGGTTTCGACCAGCGTTACGTTCGGGCAGACCTCTGGCAGACGGTCGTCGAACCCCTTCTGACGCTCGATCGCAGTGGTATAGCCGGGCTGGCCTGAGATTTGCACAACGCGGGCCTCGTTCTCGATGCCCATATCCTTGAACTTGTCGCACATGATCTCGGCGGAGCGAGACCCTTGGGTGATGTTGTCGGGACCTGAAAAGGACGCGACAAAATCAAATCCCGGCTCGGCGATGTTCGAATTGGTCACGATTACCGGGATCCCGGCCTTGGATGCCTCGCGGACTGCGGGGATCACTGCCTCACCATTGGTTGGCCAGATGATGATGGCGTCAACTTCCTGCTGGATCAGATCCTGCATCTGGGCGATCTGACGGGCCACGTCGCCACCGGCGTCAAGAACGACGGCTTCGACCATCGGATTGGCTTCGGCGGCAGCGATGAACGCCTTCTCATAAGTGGTCTGATAGCTGTCCACGCCGACGTTATTCTGCGTGATGCCGATCTTGTAGTTCGCATGACCTTCCGCAAGGGCAGCGCCAGACAGTGCAACCAGTGCGGTGCTCCCGCCAATCAAGGTTTTCAGCGTAATGTTCATTAAGTTTCCTCCCGTTAGATTGAACTCGGTTCGGTCGCGACCTCTCCATTGACCCCGAGCGATTCCCGGTGCGACCGAGTGAACTGAGTGAACTGAGTGTCCGCGGATTCCCCGAACGTCCCCTCAACCGATTTGTTCGTTTTGAACATTTTATTGTTCAATTTGGTTTTTTTCACCATGTTGGGCGGAGACCAATATGAACAAATTGAAAGGGAGTGGCGATGAACGACTCGCAAAAAGCCAAGCCAATCACCAGACTCGAAAAGGACAGGGCCTCCGTGAAAATGCAGGATATTCAAAATGACTATCTTACATCCGGTCAGGCCAACATCGCCGATTCGACCGGCAAACCACATGCCAGCACACTGAGTGTCATCGGATTTCTGGAAGACTTCAACGGCGAAGTCGACACCGCGCTCGGCAACACGTCCCCCAATCCCTACATGAACATGACGGCGTTCCTGATCCGTAACCATCTGGAGGGCAAGACCGTCACCCCCTCGGCGTTGATTGCGGCCGCCGGGGTGCCCTATGCCACCGGGCGGCGCAAGCTGACGGAATTGATCGAGGCGCGAAGCATCGAACAGCGCCCGCGCACGAAAACCGGCAAGTCATTTTCGCTGCATCCCAGCGAAGGCTTGCTGGAAAGCTGGCGCAAGTTCGCCGATCGGGTTCGACGCCTCGCCGGGCAACATCTTGGCTCCGGCACCATGGCGAATCCCACGAAGGACTATTACTTCGGCGACTCCTATATGGCCGGGCAATCGATCAAGCCACCCAGAGTTTTGCCGGAACCGCTGGCACTACCCGGTGGTCTGCGTATTCTCGTGCACGGCGATCCGACTTTCATGGTTATGGAAAACCTCAAGCGGCAGTTCGAACAGGTGATCGGCACGCACATCAATCAGCGCGCCTTTTCGATCGACCGGCTGCACGAGGAAATACTGCGCAACGCCGAGCGACCGACCAGCCGCTATGACATCATCGCCGTCGATCTACCTTGGATCGGCGAGCTTGCGGAAAAGAATATTCTACTGCCGCTGGACGAAATCTTGGACATCGAACGGCTCGATCCTGCCGATTTTCACACGGCCGGGTGGCAAAGCGCGCGCATTGGGGCGGTCGTCCCTACGGCGTTCCCAGCCAGACAACGCCGGAGTTGCTGTTCTATCGCAAAGATTGGTTCGCAGAAGCAGGGCTGGAGCCACCGGCGACGACACAGAACGTTCTGGACGCGGCCCGCGCTTTGCACAACCCATCACGCGGGCGATATGGCATCGCCTGGAATGCTGCGCGCGGCACTGCGCTTGGGCATCAGTTCATGATGGCCTGCGCCGATTTCGGTCAGCCGGTCTTGAACCTCGTCCCGATTGCGGGCGGATTTCAGGCGGATGTTGCCGAGCGGGATGATCTGGTGCCGACTATCGACACGCCGGTGGCGCTGGAGGCTGCCGAATATCTCAAGGCTCTGTTGGAATTCTCGCCCCCCGATATTCTGTCGATGTCATGGTACGAACGCGTCCGCCCCTATGCCGCCGGAAAGATCGCGATGGCCTACGGTTATACCCTGCTCGCCCCGTATTTCGAGCTGGACCCTTCGTCGCCGGCCCATGGCCAGACCGGCTATCTGCCGCATCCCGCCGGGCCTAAGGGCCATCCGGTGGCCCCTGTCGGCGGATACGTTCTGGGGATCCCGTCGAACCTACCCGAAGCCCGCCAGGCCGACGCAGCCGAGGCACTTATCGCCTTCACTTCGCCCGAGGCGCAGAAGCTCTATATCCAGAACGGCAGCCGCACCGCGCCGCGATATTCCGTTGGCGCAGACCCAGAGGTCAGTCGCCTTTCGACGATATTTGAGGTGGTCGATGCAATGTCGTGGCGCGACGAGCTGCAATACTGGCCGCGCCCGCCGATCCCGCAAATCTCGGACTTCATCCTGATCTGTGGCGAGGAAATGCACGACATGCTGCGAGGCATCACAAGCCCGCGCGACGCGCTGAAGAAAGCCCAGTCCCGGGCTGAAAAAGCTATGCGAATTTAGAGTCTTAGAGGAGGAAACCATGGACGCCAATCGCCTGAAAGGTAAAAACATCCTGATCACCGGGGCCGCGCGCGGCATGGGGGAAGCGAATGCTGTAAGTTTCGCCGCGCAAGGTGCCAATGTTTGCATCGGTGATCTGGATTTGGACATGGCGCAGAAGGTTGCCGACAAGATCAACGCCGCAAACAATGGCAAGGCTGTCGCAGTCGAGATGGACGTCACCAAGCGCGAGGACAACGCCGCCGCCGTGGCCGCCACGGTCGACGCTTTCGGCTCGATCAACGTCGGTGTATTCAACGCCGGTCTGAACAAGCCCCGGTTCTTCATGGATATCGATGAAGACAACTGGGACATGATCATGAACGTGAACACCAAGGCGATGTGGCTGGGCATGCAGGAAACCGCCCGCCAGATGATCGCCCAGGGGCCTATGGAGGATCATCCCTACAAGTTGATCAACGTCGGCTCAATCGCGTCGCGCAAACCGCTGGTGGATGTGACCGTCTATTGCACGTCGAAATACGGCTGCCTTGCGCTGACCCACTGCGGCGCGATCGGACTGTCCGAGCACAACATCACCGTTAACGGCTATGCGCCGGGTGTCGTGGTGACACCGCTATGGGAACAATTGGACAAGGACCTCGTAGACATCGGGTTCAAGCAAAAGGAAGGCCAGGCCTATGAGGACATCGTCCGCGATGCTCTGCAGATCAAACGCGTGTCTTATCCCAAGGACATCGTCGGCACCGCGTCGTTCCTAGCCAGCGACGACAGCGACTACATGACCGGCCAAATGATCCACATCGATGGTGGTTGGTGCATCCAATAGCGCCCGTTTTCCGCCGCAAAACCTGAAACCAGCCGGGCCTTTCACCCGAAGGAGAAGCCTATGTCACGTGCACTTATGCCCAATTTGCTGACCCCACAGGATCTTGAACCCGATTGGCGCTGGGAGGGTCGGCTTCCCGCCTGGGGCCACACCTCAGTGGATTTCGAACGCCGGATAGATCACGACCGCCTGCGCCGCTATCGCCTTGCCCGCACGCGGCAGGCCTTGCAAGCGTCCGATGCAGGCACGTTGCTGATGTTTGACGTGAACAACATCCGCTATGTAAGCGCCACCAAGATCGGTGAATGGGAACGAGACAAGATGTGCCGGTTCTGTCTGCTCACCGGCGATGACGCACCTTACGTGTGGGATTTCGGCTCTGCCGCGATGCACCACAGGAAGTTCTCTGACTGGCTCATGCCGGATCATTGCCGGGCCGGGGTCGTGGGGATGCGAGGAACAATCCCGCCCGAGTTTGGTCTGATGAAGAAATACGCCAAGGAAATCGCAGGTCTGATCCGCGATGCGGGCATGGGCGATATGCCGGTTGGGCTGGATTACGCGGAAACCTCCATGTTCTACGCGCTTCAGGAAGAGGGGTTGAACGTGGTGGATGGCCAGCAGATCATGCTTGCCGCGCGCGAGATCAAGAACTGGGATGAAATCCAGCTTCTGACCCAGGCCGCCGCTATGGTCGATGGCGTCTATCACATGATTTACGAAGAGCTGAAGCCGGGTATCCGCGAAAACGACATCGTCGCGTTGTCAAACAAGATGCTCTACGAAATGGGGTCCGACGACGTCGAGGCGATCAACGCCATCTCGGGCGAGCGTTGCAATCCGCACCCGCACAACTTCACCGACCGTTATTTCCGCCCCGGAGACCAGGCGTTCTTCGACATTCTTCAAAGCTATCAGGGCTATCGCACATGCTATTACCGAACCTTCAACATCGGTCGCGCGACGCCCTCACAGAACGACGCGTATGTGAAAGCGCGCGAATGGATTGACGCATCAATCGCGATGATCAAACCCGGCGTGTCCACCGACAAGGTGGCGGCTGTCTGGCCCAAAGCCGAGGAATTCGGCTTCCCGGACGAGGATTCCGCCTTCGGCCTGCAATTCGGCCATGGCCTTGGTCTGGCGCTGCACGAGCGGCCAATCATCAGCCGCGCGGTCAGCCTCGATCACCCGATGGAAATCCAGACCGGGATGGTCTTTGCGCTGGAAACCTACTGCCCTGCCACCGACGGCTACTCTGCTGCCCGGATTGAGGAAGAGGTCGTCGTGACCGACACTGGCTGCGAGGTGATCTCGCTTTTTCCTGCCGAAGAACTGCCAATCGCCAATCGCTACTAATATCCCCGAC
>JBBKXP010000429.1:0-2699 GCA_037969545.1 Paracoccaceae bacterium
CCTTATGCTATCCGATTGGTGTGTTCTCAATAATCATGCGCCGCGCAGCATTCGCCTACATCTCGACCGCCCTCGTTGTCATTGCGATCGGCTATGCCGTACTGGAGTCTCAACTACCAGAATCCAGCGAGCATGAAAATGCGGTTCAACTCGATCCAGACTCTGCATTCGACTACTACCTGATCGCTCTTTCGTGGTCGCCCACCTGGTGCGAAAGCAATCCTGACGACAAAGAACAATGTGGTCGTCGCGGTTATGGCTTCATCCTGCACGGACTGTGGCCGCAATCCAATCAGGGCCGCGGACCGCGAGATTGCGCCACAGATCAACGCCCAGACCAGACCACAGTCGCCAAGACATTGGCATTCATGCCAAGCCGGCGTCTGATCGAACACGAGTGGAGGGCGCACGGCGCCTGCACGGGACTGGATCCCGCCGGGTATTTCGACCTGTCCGATCGCGCTTTTGCCTCCGTTCGGATTCCGCCGCCTTTGATCGCCCCGGCGCATTCCGAGTCGATGACAGCTGAGGCCGTCCGTTCGGCGTTTGTCAGTGCCAATACCAGCCTGCAAACAGACATGCTCAGCGTGATCTGTCGCTCTGGCGACTTGGCCGAAGTGCGGATTTGCGTCGACCACGACCTCAATCCACGATCTTGCGGCTCTAACGTGCGCATGCGCTGTCCACGCAATGTGCCAATACGCATTCCTCTGGCTCGATGAACGGCACGCTGTCCACCACGCACGTTAGACAGGATCAAGCAAGTCGTAGTCCGGGGTCTCTGATCCTCCGGACGCGGGCATTGCCTGGCAGTCGGGCCGACTGTGGTTGAGGCGAAAATCCATCTGCGCGAAGACTTCCTGCTATCTCCGCCCCATGCTGGTTCCATGGGTCAAGATAACGACAGGAGATGGTCCGAACTGCTGATTTTTCAGCCCTGCCGAGAAAAATCCGACAGGCTACGTCGTCTTGCAAAAAAGAACTTGCGTCTTGTTACGAGCAAAGCCCTCACGCTCATAAAATTGGTGAGCGCGTTCGCGGATCACGTTGCTTCGGACACGCAAATCCGCATAGCCGTTGATATGTGCCCAACTCTCAGCTGCCTGCAGAAGGTGCGCCCCGATACCCAGACCACGCAATTTCGGGTCAACAACCAGACCCGCAATTTCCAGCCGCGCTGGTCCGGTCAACGAAATGACCGAGATGACGACGATCCACCCGCAAACACCATTCCCGCTCAAATCGGCAACGATCGCCGCACCCTCGGTTCGTGTCTTGATTCTCTCCAGCCGCGTTTGGATATCCGCTTCTGTCGACGGATAGCCAAGCTCGGTTGCAAGCGTTGCGATGGATGCAGCGTCATTGCTTCGCGCGGTGCGTATCGTCACCTCGCCGCTACCCTTGGCAATTTTCATAGTCGGCCCTTCTTCAGCAACAGCCATCTTCGCCCTTGTGTGTATGTGCAGCAGTCGCCGCAACGCCTTGAGTAAGACCTTTTCCGCTGGCAATAAAGTGGTCGGCAATGACCTTGGCAACACAGGCCGTGACCCGCTTGCCGGTCGGAATATGCAGGAACTCGTTGGGACCATGAGCGTTCGAGTGTGGTCCAAGCACTCCAGTGATGAGGAACTGGGCACCAGGGAATTTCTCTCCAAGCATGCCCATGAACGGAATTGATCCACCCTCACCCATGTATGCCGCTGGCGGGCCGAAGTTGGTCCGAGATGCCTCATCGACGGATTGTTTCAGCCAATCTGCAAGGGCCGGCGCATCCCAGCCGCTGCCTGCCTTTTCAAGACTGAAGGTAACTGTGGAGCCGTAAGGCGGATCCGTTTCCAGCAGTCGCTTGAGGAATTCGCCACTCTCGGCCGCATCGAGAGTCGGGGGCAGACGCAAACTGAGTTTCACGGAAGTGAATGGCCTCAGTACGTTGCCGGCCGAGTCAAGCGAAGGCAATCCACCGACCCCTGTGATCGACAAGGCCGGGCGCCAGGTTCGATTCAATACCAGGTCGGTCAATTCGTCAGTCACCGGCTGCATCCCCGCATACATGGGAAACTTGGAGTAGATCGCGTCACCCAGCACTTCAGCACCAAGTTTTGCCTGCTCCAGCCGTTCCTGCGGAATCTCGGCATGCAGTTCCTTTGGTTTGATCGCGCCGGTGTTCTCATCTTCGAGTCGCGACAACACCTGGCGCAGAATCCGGAAGCTCGATGCAACGACGCCGGAAGCATCTCCCGAGTGCACCCCTTCATCCAACACCTGAACGGTCAGGTTGCCGCCGGTCATTCCACGCAGTGATGTAGTCAACCACATTTGATCGTAGTTACCGCAGCCAGAGTCAAGGCAGACGATCAGTGAGGGTTTGCCAATGCGAGCGGCCAGATGATCGACGTAGTAGGGCAAATCGTAGCTGCCGGATTCTTCGCAGGCCTCAATCATTACGACGCATCGTGAGTGCGGAATTTTCTGCGCCTGCAGGGCAAGAATGGCGGCCAGCGAGCCAAAAATTGCATAGCCATCATCAGCACCACCGCGACCGAACAGCTTGTCGCCCTCGATCACCGGCTTCCACGGACCAAGGTGCTCGGCCCAACCGGTCATTTCCGGCTGCTTGTCGAGGTGGCCATAAAGCAGCACACAGTCGTCACCTTGCCCCGGAATATCGATGAAGATCAGCGGCGTGCGTCCTTCCAGAC
>JBBKXP010000430.1:0-3472 GCA_037969545.1 Paracoccaceae bacterium
TCGCCCAACACAACGGGCACGCCCATGCGCAGATCGGCGCGGGCGCGGGCCAGCCGTTCGGTGATGTCTGGTGAAAAGCTCATCTGTCTTTGCCCGATTTCCAGTTTGAAATAGCCGCATCTGTCGGGAAATGAAACAATTGTAAGATTTGCGACACGTCACCGTGAGCAGTTTGCAGGAATGCTTGCCGCGCGCGTGTCTTGTACACATGTCCGTTACATAGAGGCGAAGGAGACTGTCATGGGACAACTCAAGAAAATACTTCTGGTCGACGACGACGATGACCTGCGCGAGGCGCTGGGCGAGCAACTGATCATGACCGAGGATTTCGACGTCTTCGAAGCCGCGTCAGGATCGGAAGCCATGACCAAGGCGCGCGAAGGTCTGTATGATCTGGTTATCCTAGACGTTGGTCTGCCTGACACCGATGGCCGCGAACTGTGCAAATTGATGCGCAAGCAGGGTGTCAAATGCCCGATCGTCATGCTGACCGGGCACGATACCGACAGCGACACGATTCTCGGTCTGGACGCCGGGGCCAACGATTACATCAGCAAACCGTTCAAGTTTCCGGTGCTGCTGGCCCGTTTGCGGGCGCAGTTGCGCACCCATGAACAATCCGAAGATGCGGTATTCCAGCTTGGGCCATACACGTTCAAGCCGGCGCAAAAGATGCTGGTGACCGAGGACGACAAAAATGTTCGGTTGACGGAAAAGGAAACCAATATCCTCAAGTTTCTCTATCGTGCCACCGATGGCGTGGTTGCCCGCGACGTGCTGCTTCACGAGGTCTGGGGGTACAATGCGGGGGTCACGACGCACACGCTGGAGACCCACATTTACCGGCTTCGCCAGAAAATAGAACCAGATCCGTCCAATGCTCGCCTTCTTGTGACCGAATCTGGCGGCTATAGATTGGTGGCCTAACAGATTTCAGATGTGCGAATCGACCTGCTGATTCGTTTATTTGACCAAGAACCCCTGATGCTTGGGTCAATGCATCACCTCCCTGTTGGACTAGCCCGGCCCTTGTGGCCGGGCTTTTTTTTGGGAAAACTATCCGGGATAATGGCCAGAAATGCCCAATTTTGACACGATTGCCGGTTAGATGCCGGGTCAGGCGGCATCGACCGCGCGTTTTTGGGGTGATCGACAATGACAACACAATTGAACCTGGCTCTTGTCCTGATGTTGGCGGTTCTGGCCGCGCCGGGTTTTGCACAGGAACAGGCGGCCACCGATGACCCGGCGGCCGCGACAACTGACACCGCAGCCGAACCGGCACCGCCCATCGACGTGCTGTTCACGATCCAGAACAATTCCGGCGTCATGCTCATGGATTTCCTGACGTCGGTTCCCGATTCCGGGATTTGGGGCGCGGACATGCTGGGCGGCGGCGTGGTGTCGCCGGGGTCGAATGCCACGGTCCGCACGAGCGTTTTGCCGGATGCCTGCGAAGTGTCGCTGCGCATGGTCATGGCCGACGGGAGCGAGCGCGAGGGTGCGGTCGATCTTTGCCTGCAGGATTTCTACGTGGTCGAGTGACGGTTGAGGGTTGCGCCGCAGCCCATTAGGGTCGCGCCGAACCTTGCCGGAAAGCCATGCCCATGTCCTTCACCCTTGCTACCTGGAACATCAATTCGGTGCGCCTGCGCGAAGCGCTGGTTGCCCGCCTGATGACCGAGGAATTGCCGGATGTCCTGTGCCTGCAGGAATGCAAAAGCCCTTTGGAGTTGATCCCGCAGGAACAGTTCCGCGCGATTGGCTATCAACACATGATCGGCCGGGGCCAAAAGGGCTATAACGGCGTCGCGATCCTGTCGAAACTGCCGATTGCCGAGGTTGGCGCGCATGATTTCGCCGAACTGGGGCACGCCCGCCACATCGCCGGGCGGCTGGAAAACGGCGTCACGATCCACAATTTTTATGTGCCTGCGGGTGGCGACGAACCGGATCGGGACAAGAACGTCAAGTTTGGCCAGAAACTCGATTACCTGACCCAGATGCGCGACCATTTTCACGGCGATCAACCCGGCAAGTCCATCCTTGTCGGCGACCTGAACATCGCACCGCGCGACGATGATGTCTGGGATCACAAGAAACTGCTGAAGATCGTCAGCCACACGCCGATCGAGGTCGACCATCTGGCGCAGGTGCAGGATTCGGGCAAATGGGTTGATGTGACGCGCGCCGATATTCCCGACGGGCGGCTATTTTCGTGGTGGTCCTACCGCTCGCCCGACTGGGAAGCGGGCGACAAGGGGCGGCGTCTGGATCACATCTGGGCGACGCCCGATATTGCCGGGGCGGCCCATTCCAGCCGGATCCTGCGGGCGGTGCGGGGGTGGGACCAGCCGAGCGATCATGCGCCGGTGTTTGCGACGTTCGATCTATAAAGCTTTGATCGCAGCGGCGACGGCCTGTGCCAAAACGCCGTGCGCCGTTGCATCGAGATGGACCCCGTCCACCGGGCTGACGCCGATATGGTCGCCCGCATCCAGAAATCCGGCCCGCCAATGCGCGGCGAGGGCGCGGTAAAGTGGGGGCAGCGCCAGCGATTTCGCCCGCCCGCCAAGGAATTCATCGACGATTATCCCCTGCTCGAGCATCGGTGGCGGACAGATTACAAGCGTTTTAAAGGTGTTGTGGCGCAACTGCATCTCGTCGCTGTGGGCGATTGCCAGCAGGCTGGCAAGCCCGCCGGTGATCATGTCGGGCGTCGCGCCGAACATGGTTTTCACGTCGTTGGTGCCCAGCATGATCGTCAGCATGTCGATCGGGCCGTGGCTGCACAGCGCGATCTTGAGCCCGGTCTGGCCGTTCATGTGGTCGCCCATGACGGCATCAGGAAACCTTGTGGTGCGCCCCGGCAGTCCTTCTTCGACCAGCGCCCAACCGGGGCCAAGTGCCGCGCGTGCCAGTGTCGGCCAGCGCGTTTCGGCCGCGAACCGGTCATTGCCGCCACGTGTGGTCATTGGCGGCGTGCCGTGGGTGTTGCTGTCGCCGAATGTCAGAAGGGTTTTCATCACCGGGACGCTAGAGCCGCGATCATTGTCCGTAAAGTGTCTTTGCCTCTTGGCCTTGGCGGCGACTGCACACATATAGGGGTCCAACGCGATCAAAGGAGTGCGAGACATGCTGGAACTGGGTACCAAGACCCCGGCCGCCGCCGATCTGATCATCGAAGGAAGCGATGCCGGGTTTATCAAGGATGTCGTCGAGGCGTCCAACACCGTCCCGGTGATCGTCGATTTCTGGGCGACCTGGTGCGGCCCGTGCAAGACGCTGGGCCCTGCAATCGAGGCAGCAGTGACCAAGGCCAAGGGCAAGGTCAGGCTGGTCAAGATCGACGTCGACAAGAATCCCGCCTATGCCGCGCAGATGCAGGTGCAGTCGATTCCGACCGTCTATGCGTTCTGGCAGGGTAAGCCGGTCGACGGGTTTCAGGGGGCGCTGCCGCCCAGCCAGATCG
>JBBKXP010000431.1:0-3501 GCA_037969545.1 Paracoccaceae bacterium
CCCATGATGACCCACGTGCGCCAATCGCTTTCCGGGGGCAACTGATGTGGCAAGGCCCAGAAATCGAACAGATAGGGCAACGCCCGCAACGTTTGATCGTCCAGCCCGTCCAGAAACTCAGTCTGTACCTCGCGCGTCGCGGAGGCTATCCAGTCGGCGCCCGATTTGCTGGCGTAACTCGGCAAAATTGATTTCGCCGGTTTGGGTAAGTCCTGTCTTGTCATTGAATACCTCTTCCGCCTTCTTTACATCCAGATAGGCGCGTTGCAGATCGCCAAGTTTCGCAAGAACCGCCCTGGGGGCCGACGAATCGCCGTCCTCGGCCGCGTCCATCAGGACGAAAACCCGGCGAACGATGATGTCGAATACCCTGCGCGCGCGGTTCAGCGCGTCGTGCTCCGGGTCGCTCCAGACCGGGTGCGTCGTGTTTTCATTCATATGGGTCTGCCTGTTGTGGGGGGCCGTCACAGGTCGAAAGACATGAAACAGGCGGCCCGGATCAGTGATCCTGCCGCCCATCCAATTCTCCTAGCATGTCCAAACTGATGCCTGAAAAAGTGCGCAAAGTCAATGTGTTGCGCAACGCGCAGCGCCTTGATCGCCCGCTCGCGCTACACTTTCTTAAAGACGCGGGTCAGTTGCCGCCTTCAGCAGCGGCTTGCGCCGCCTGCTCGGCTTCGATCGCGCGCCAGGCCGCCACGTTGCGATTGTGGTCATCCAGGTTGTCGGCAAAGGCATGTCCGCCCGTCCCGTCGGCCACAAAAAACGTGAAGTCGGTCGTCGCTGGGTTCAGCGCCGCCTCGATACTGGCACGCCCCGGATTGGCGATTGGGGTCGGCGGCAGGGCGTCAATGACATAAGTGTTGTAAGGGGTCCTGGAGCGCAGTTCGCTTTGGCGCAAACCCCGGCCCAGAACGCCTTGGCCCTTGGTGATGCCATAGATGACCGTAGGGTCGGTCTGCAGCTTCATGCCCTGTCGCAATCGGTTGACGAACACACTGGCCACCTGCCCTCGTTCTTCGGGCACGCCGGTTTCCTTTTCGATCAGGGATGCCAGCACCAGCGCCTCTTCGGGGCTGACCACGGGCAACCCATCAGCCCGCTGCGCCCAGGCCTCGGCCAGAATCCGGGCCTGCGCCGACGTCATCTTTTCGACAATCCCCGCAGCGGTATCGCCCGGAACGAACTCATAGCTGTCAGGCGCCAGCGATCCTTCGAGCGGCATATCGCCCACAAAATCTTCAAGACCGTCAACGGCATTCAGCGACGTGATCGCTTGCCAGCTCGTCACGCCCTCGGCCATTGCAACCCGATATCGGGTGTCCGGCTTGGCACGTACGCTCTCGTATTCGGCCAGCATCTCTGGCGGGATATCCTCGGCCCCCGGCACGTAATTCGCTGTTTCGACAAAGCGCGTCGTCGCAGGATCCAACTCGCGCACCTGAATCTGGTTTCGGGTTACCCCGATGCGATAGACGACCTCGGTGCCACAAGTGCTTTGACCGCCCCGGGTAATGATATCGACGATGCTTTCCATCGACGCCTGCTCCGGCACCAGAAAACTGCCCGCCTTTAGCTGGCCGGCCTTCTCGGAATAATCCGCGCCGACACGGAAAATCGACGGCGACGACACCGCACCTTGTTCAGCCAGATCGTTGCTGACGGCGCGCATGGTCGCGCCCGCTTCGACCCGCAAGCAAATCGCCTGCGCCAGCGGGCCGGGCGCGGCGTATTGCTTGCTGCCCCAAATCACGACGCCGCCGACAAGAAACAGGGCGACGATGAAAAAGGTCAGCGCATTCGCTGCGACATGGCGCCACATCGCTAGCGGACCTTACCGAACAGGACACTTGCATTTGTGCCGCCAAAGCCGAATGAATTGGACAGGGCAACGTCGATCTTGCGGGGCCGATTCGCATTGGCGGCCAGATCGATCTTGGTCTCAACCGCAGGGTTATCCAGATTAATGGTAGGTGGGGCAACCTGATCGCGGATCGCCAGGATCGAAAATATCGCCTCGATCGCCCCGGCCGCGCCCAGCAGATGCCCGGTCATCGACTTGGTCGACGACATGGTGACGTTGCCCGCGGCATCACCCATCATCCGCTCGACCGCGCCCAGTTCGATGGCATCGGCCATCGTCGATGTGCCATGCGCGTTGATATAGTCGATATCCTTCGGCTCGAGTCCGGCGTCGGCCAAGGCCGCCCGCATCGACCGCTCGCCACCCTCGCCGTCCTCGGCAGGTGCTGTGATGTGGTAGGCGTCGCCCGACATGCCGTAACCCAGCACCTCGGCATAGATCTTGGCACCCCGGGCCTTGGCATGCTCATATTCCTCCAGCACCACCATGCCCGCACCCTCGCCCATCACGAAGCCGTCCCGGTCGGCATCATAGGGGCGGCTCGCCTTGGTCGGGTCGTCGGCACGTTTGGTGGACAGCGCCTTGCAGGCGTTGAACCCGGCAATGCCAATCTCGCAAATCGTCGCCTCTGCGCCACCCGCAATCATCACATCGGCGGATCCGTACTTGATGATCCGGCTGGCATCGCCGATTGCATGGGCCCCGGTCGAGCAGGCCGTCACGACCGCATGATTGGGTCCGCGAAAACCATAGCGAATGGCGATCTGACCTGAAATCAGGTTGATCAGCGCCCCAGGCACAAAGAACGGCGACACTCGGCGCGGGCCCTTTTCTTTCATCATGACCGCGGTCTGGGCGATGGAATTCAAGCCACCGATACCCGATCCGGCCAAGACGCCTGTGCGTTCCTGATCGGCCCGTTCGGTTGGCATCCAGCCCGAATCCTCGACCGCCTGTTGTGCCGCCGCCATGCCGAAAACAATGAAGTCATCGACCTTTCTCTGGTCCTTCGGCTCCATGTAGGCATCCGGATTGAATGTGCCGTCGGCGCCATCGCCGCGCGGCACTTCGCAGGCATAGGTCGTGGCGTATCCTTCGGTATCGAATTTGGTGATCGGACCAGCACCCGAACGACCCTCAA
The DNA here is from genome assembly GCA_037969545.1 of Paracoccaceae bacterium. Lineage (GTDB taxonomy): Bacteria > Pseudomonadota > Alphaproteobacteria > Rhodobacterales > Rhodobacteraceae > JBBKXP01. The sequence continues at coordinate 3,006 of JBBKXP010000431.1, forward strand.
GAATGCGCTGCCAGCTGAGCTCGACTCCATCTGCCAAGGGTGTCACCAACCCCATCCCCGTGACAACGACACGCCGCATGCTCTGCCCACCCTGCTTCGGTTTCATTCCGAGGGTGATAGCCTAGTGGCCGACAAGGGGGCAAGGGCAGGATATCCGCTCAGGCCAGTGTCACCCGGCGCATTATTGCCGCGATCAGCAGTGACAATACGACCAGGACTGTCGCACAAAGGGCGATCCATCCGAAAAACCAGAAACGGCCACCCCAGACACTTTCCGCATACGAGGCAGCGAAAGCGGCCTTGCCGAAATGCGCCGCCGCCGCGGATCCAATCGTCATGACTATCGCAATTGGCAGACCCGCGCGCGTGCGGCGCAACACTGCCCATGAAATCAGACCCGGAACCACGCCGTAAACCGCTACTGCAATCGCCCAGAACGGATGCGCCCCCAAGACTTCGGTGAGACCAAGCCACGCCGCCACCAAGACCATTTAGG
>JBBKXP010000432.1:0-4142 GCA_037969545.1 Paracoccaceae bacterium
CTACTTTACGCGGCAGACGCGGGCGCTGGCAATGTGATCGAACTTTCGCTGTCCGATGGCGCCGTGACCCGCAGTTTTGCAATCGGAGGCGGATTGCACGGGCTGGATCTGTCTGACGATGGCGCGACGTTGTTCGTGGCGGGCCGTGGCGAGGACAAGATTGCGGCGGTCGCGCTTTCGACCGGGACCGTCACCATTGCTCCGCTTTCCCCGGAGCCATATCATCTGACCAATATACCCGGGACCGGCACTTTTTATGTTTCGTCCGGGGCGGAGCCGAAAGTCTGGATTGTCGACGCGGCGACGCTGACCGTGGTCGACGATTTTCTGGTCGGGGGCGAAGGGCATCAGATGATTGCGCTTCGTTGACGCCTCTATTGGATCACGCCACAAAGCAAGGACGCAACACATGACCAAGCACGACAATGCGGGCAAACAGCCGCCAACGGGGCATGAAGCCTCCGACGCAATTCCTCCCGATTATGACGGCACTGTCTATACTTGCCCGACGCACCCCGAAATCCGGCGAACCGAACCGGGCGACTGCCCCAAATGCAACATGCATCTGGCGCCAGAGGGCGTTGCTGCGGATCACGGACATGCCGACCACGCGCACGGCCCTGCGGCGGCATCGGCGAAAGCTGGCAAGTATGATACCGTCCCCGCAGATTACGCCGGCGCGGTCTATACTTGTCCCATGCACGCCGAGGTGCGCCAGACCGAACCGGGTTCCTGTCCGATTTGCGGGATGGGCCTCGAGCTGGAATCGGCTGCAATGTCCGGCGACGGGCCGAACCCGGAATTGGTCGATTTCACACGACGGCTGTGGGTCGGAGCGGTCCTGACGATCCCGCTGCTGATCCTCACGATGTCACCCTTTGTCGGGGCAGGGTGGATTCGTGATATTTTCGGGGAACGCACCACCCTCTGGATCGAGTTTGTGCTTGGCACTCCGGTCATCCTGTGGTCAGGCTGGCCGTTCTTCAAGCGTGGCTGGACATCGTTCCGCACGATGAAACTGAACATGTTCAGCCTGATCGCCATGGGCATCACGGCCGCCTATGGCTTCAGCGTTGTGGCGATTTTAGCACCCGGCATCTTTCCGAACGGGTTCCGCGATGCAGATGGTCACGTCGGCGTCTATTTTGAAGCCGCGGCGGTGATCGTGACGCTGGTTCTGCTGGGTCAGGTGATGGAACTGCGCGCCCGCGAAGGTACCGGCAAGGCGATCCGCGCACTGCTCGACATGGCGGCAAAGACGGCGCGCGTAATCCGTCCAGATGGTAGTGAAGAAGAAGTGCCGCTGGAAGAGGTGCTGGTCGGCGATCATGTGCGGGTCGTTCCCGGTGACAAGGTGCCGGTCGATGGCACGGTTGTCGAAGGCCACTCATCGATTGACGAAAGCATGATCTCCGGCGAACCGGTGCCGGTTGAAAAGGTTGCGGGCGACACGGTGACCGGCGCGACGATCAACGGCACCGGATCGCTGGTCGTAGCTGCGACGCGGGTTGGCGCCGACACCATGCTTAGTCAGATTGTCGAGATGGTTGCCAACGCACAAAGATCGCGCGCGCCGATCCAGAAATATGCTGACATGGTGGCGGGCTATTTCGTGCCGGCCGTCATTCTGGTTGCCGTCCTGGCGTTTGTTGGCTGGGCGATTTGGGGACCGGAACCAGCTTTGTCTTACGGGCTGATTTCGGCGGTTGCCGTTCTGATCATCGCCTGCCCATGTGCGCTAGGCCTCGCCACGCCAATGTCGATCATGACGGCCACCGGACGCGGTGCGCAGGCGGGGGTGTTGATCAAGAACGCCGAGGCCCTGGAGCGGTTTGAGAAGATCGACACCCTGATGGTGGACAAGACCGGCACGCTTACCGAGGGCAAGCCGCGGCTTGTTGCCGTGCTTCCCGAACCAGGCCATGACGAGGCAGAAGTGTTGCGGCTTGCGGCAACGCTGGAAAAAGGCTCGGAGCATCCTCTGGCTGAAGCCATCGTGCGCGGCGCTGAGGAGCGGGGCGTTACGCTTGGAAAGGCGGATGACTTCGAAGCGGTCACTGGAAAGGGCGTCAAAGGCGTTGTTGACGGAAATCAAGTAGCTCTGGGCAATCTGAAACTCATCACTGACATGGGGCTGAAGGCCGACGCGCTGATCGAAAAGGCCAACGCCCGTCGCGACGAAGGTGAAACCGTGATGTTCGTGGTTCTAGGCGACAAGATCGCGGGGCTGGTCAGCGTTGCCGATCCGGTCAAGGAAACCACCCCTGCGGCGCTGAAGGCGCTGCACGAACTGGGTTTTCGCATCATCATGGCCACTGGCGACAACGAACGCACCGCCAAGGCCGTGGCCGCCCGGTTGGGGATCGACGAAATCCGCGCCGATGTGCTGCCCGAGGACAAGGCTCGCATCATCAAGGAACTGCAAGCCGAAGGACACAAGGTCGCCATGGCCGGCGACGGCGTCAACGATGCGCCCGCTTTGGCGCAGGCTGACGTCGGCATTGCGATGGGCACGGGGGCCGACGTGGCCATCGAAAGCGCCGGGTTCACGCTGGTCAAGGGCAACCTTGACGGCATCGTCCGTGCGCGTCGGCTGTCGCATGCGACAATGCGCAACATTCGCCAAAACCTGTTCTTTGCCCTGATCTACAACGCCGCCGGGGTGCCGGTTGCCGCCGGCATCCTGTTCCCGTTTCTGGGCATCCTGATCAGTCCGATGTTTGCCGCCTTCGCGATGTCCGCGTCGTCAATTTCGGTGGTGCTGAACGCGCTGCGATTGCGACGGCTCAAGTTCTGAAACAAGCGCACTCCGATACGCGCCATTCATACAATTATTTTGCCTGACGAAAATGAAACGAAAGGACAATTGATGTCTATTCTCAAATCCTTCACGGCCCTGACGCTTTTCGCGATATCCGCCGGCCCCTCGTTGGCCGAATCTCACTTGCCGGCCGCGACGATGGCTCCTTGCCTGTATCTGCCCGAAATGAACGCCGCCGAAGGCCGCAGCCTGTTCGCGTCCAAAAGCTGTGTCGTTTGCCATTCGATTAACGACGTCGGTGGCACTGATGCGACGATGCTGGATGCCGAGTTCATGGACAGCCCGATGAACCCCTTTGAATTCGCCGCCCGGATGTGGCGCGGTGCCGGGGCGATGGTCGAACTGCAACGTGACGAGCTGGGCGGTGTGATCGAATTGAATGGCGAAGAACTGGCGGCAATCATCGCCTTTGTCCACAACGCGGACGAACAAGCAAAATTCTCCGAAAGTGACATCCCCGAAGACATCCAGGCCATGATGGACCAGATGGACGAGTGATGCGCGCGCATGGTGAGGAAACTCTAAACAAGGGCTCGATCAGTCTGGCCGGGGCCGTCGGGATGGGAACAGGCGTCATGATCGGGGCCGGCATTTTCGCGCTGACGGGCCAGATCGCGCAACTGGCCGGGCCATATTTTGCCCTGTCTTTCGTGCTTGGCGCAGTCGTGACGTCCTTCAGCGCCTACAGCTACATCAAGATGTCGAATGCCTGGCCATCGTCGGGTGGAATCGCGATGATCTTGCAAAGGGCATATGGGCCAGGTGCCATCGCCGCAGCAGCGGCCTTGCTGATGGCGCTGTCGATGGTCATCTCGGAAAGCCTCGTGGCGCGGACATTCGCAACCTATGTGCTGCGCCCGTTTGACATCGCGGGCGGCCCGCTGGTGCCGATCCTGGCGGTCGGGGTGATCCTGTTCGCCTATCTCGTGAACATCTCGGGCAACCGGTCGGTTGGGTTGTTGTCAGCCATCATGGCGGCGATCAAGATCGGCGGTATCGCGCTGTTCGGGATCGTAGCCTTGTGGTCAGGCGGGTTCAGTTTCGCAGCGGCAAGTACTGGGGCAAGTAGCTTTGATGCCACCGGTTTTGTCGCTTCTGTGGCCTTGTCGATCCTCGCTTTCAAGGGGTTCACCACGATTACCAACAGTGGCGGGGAAATCACCGATCCGCATCGCAACGTCGGCCGCACCATCATGATTTCGATCGCAATTTGCGTTGTGGTCTATCTGTTGGTGGCGCTTGCAGTCGGGTCCAATCTGTCGATCGACCAGATCGTTGCCGCCAGGGATTATGCGCTGGCCGAGGCCGCATCGCCCGCGCT
>JBBKXP010000433.1:0-3490 GCA_037969545.1 Paracoccaceae bacterium
AGCGTGGCGCGGGCGGGGCTGGCCTTGCGCCAGTTGCACAAATCGGCGGCGGTATTCCCGGCGCGGTTCGAACTGTTCGCGATGATCGACGACTACTTGCAGATTCTGGCGACCAAGAATGTCGCCCTGCCGGATGGTTATCATGACGTCGTCAAAGAGGCCGACAGCGTGCGGGCGGCGCTGGCCGCCCATCCGCTGCCGCTGACGCCCTGCCATTGCGATCCGCTCTGCGAGAATTTCCTCGATTGCGGCGACACCATGTGGATCGTCGACTGGGAATACGCGGGGATGAATGATCCGATGTGGGATCTGGGCGATCTGTCGGTCGAAGGCGGGTTCGATGCGGACCAGGACGCCGCCATGATGAACGCATATTTCGACGGTTCGCCGCCACCGCACGATGCCGCCCGGATGGTGATCTACAAGGCGATGTGCGATCTGCTCTGGACCCTCTGGGGGCTGATCCAGCTGGCCAACGGCAATCCGGCTGACGATTTCCGCGCTTACGCCGATAGCCGTTTCGCGCGGTGCAAGGCCCTGATGGCTGACCCGCATTTCCGGCGACATATCACGCGGATTGCAAGCGGGCCGTGACAGGTCCGTCAAGGTTTTGTAACGGCACAAATTTTCCCGACCCAAGACCAGTTTCGGGCGGAAAAAGCTTGCCAATCGCTGTTGAGTCGCGGCTAATCGGTTCGTCTGGCCCTGACCGGGCCGACAAACCGCGACGGGGGCCGGAATTGCCCGACACCTGATCCGACCAAATCCGGGGGATGAGAACCGATGAAGACGACCGTGAAACTCTCGATGATGGCCAGCATGCTGGCGATCGTCGCAGCGCAGACCTCTGCGCAGTCGATGGATGAACTGGTGGCTGCTGCCACCGCCGAGGGGATGCTGACAACCATCGCCCTGCCGCACGACTGGTGCGGCTATGGTGCCGTGATCGATGGCTTCAAGGCGATGTATCCGGGCATCGAAGTGAATGAACTGAACCCCGACGCCGGTTCCGCAGACGAGGTCGAGGCGATTCGCGCCAACAAGGACAATACCGGTCCGCAGGCCCCCGATGTGATCGACGTGGGCCTGTCGTTCGGCCCTTCGGCGATGGCCGAAGGCCTGTTGCAGCCCTACAAGGTGTCGACTTGGGACAGCATCCCCGACAGCGCCAAGGATGCCGATGGGCATTGGTATGGCGACTATTACGGCGTGATGTCGTTTGTCGTGAACACCGATCTGGTCGACACAGTGCCGACATCCTTTGCCGACCTGATGAACGCCGAATATATCGGGCAGGTCGCGTTGGCCGGTGATCCGCGTGCGTCCAACCAGGCGATTCTGGCGGTGATGGCAGCGGGCATGTCAGCCGGTGCCGCGCCGGGGGCCGATGCCGCCGCTGCGGGCCTGAAGTACTTTGCCGAACTGAACGCCGCGGGCAATTTCGTACCGGTCATCGGCAAGGCCGGGACACTGGCCCAGGGCACCACACCGATCGTGATCAAGTGGGACTACAACGCGCTGGCGGATGCCGACACACTTGCCGGGAACCCCCCGGTCGAGGTGGTGGTGCCGTCGGATGGCGTGCTGGCCGGGGTCTATGTGCAGGCGATCAGCGCCTATGCGCCGCACCCGAATGCCGCGAAGCTCTGGATGGAATACCTCTATTCGGATGAAGGTCAGCTTGGCTGGCTCGCCGGGTACTGCCACCCGATCCGGTTCAACGATCTTGCCGCCCGTGGGGTCATCCCGCAGGACCTGATGGATGCGCTGCCGCCTGCCGAAGGCTATGCCGCCGCCGTGTTCCCGACGCTGGAGGAGGTCGACGCCAACAAGGAAGCCGTCGTCGGTGGTTGGGATACCGTCGTCGGCGCGAATGTCGTCGAATAAGGCGACCCGATGAAATCGGCGGGCCCGGGCATTGCTCGGGTCCGCCCCAACAAGCACCGCAACAGGTGCCACGACGGGGACCGGGGAACGCATGTCGGCAACGCGCAGACAACTGCCGCTGAAATGGCTGGGCATGGTGCCGTTTTTCACCTTTGCCTTTCTGTTTCTGATCCTTCCAACGCTTTACATCGTCGTCGGCGCGTTCCGCACCCCGGCGGGCGCCTTCACATTTGACAACATCATCGGGCTGAACACCCCGTCGATCCGCAACGCCTATTGGATATCGATCAAGGTCAGTTTCTTTTCCGCCAGTCTGGGCTGTCTGATCGGCTTTGCAATGGCCGCCGCCGTCAGTTTCGGCGGCCTGCCGAAACAGGTGCGCAATCCCTTGCTGACATTCAGCGGCGTCGCGTCGAATTTCGCCGGGGTGCCGCTGGCCTTTGCCTTCATCGCCACCATCGGCCCGGCCGGTCTCATCACCCTCTGGCTCAAGACCCAGTTCGGGATCAACCTGCGCGCCTATGGCTGGAACCTGTTGTCAAGCTGGGGTCTGATCGTCACCTACCTGTTTTTTCAGATCCCGCTGATGATCCTGATCATCACGCCCGCGCTGGACGGGATGAAACGGGAATGGCGCGAGGCGGCGGCAATCCTTGGCGCAACCGGCCGCCAATACTGGCTGATGGTCGGGCTGCCGATCCTGTTTCCGTCGATCCTTGGTACCCTCGCCCTGCTGTTCGCCAATGCCTTTGGTGCCGTCGCAACCGCCATCGCCCTCACAGGGCCATCGCTAAACATCGCGCCGATCCTGCTCTATGCGCAGATCAGGGGTGACGTTCTGGGTTCGCCCAACCTGGGCTATGCGCTGGCGTTCGGGATGATCGTGATCACCGGCATCGCCAATGCGATTTACATCACGCTGCGGGCGCGGTCGGAACGGTGGCTGAAATGAACCGGATCATGGCCTATATCGCGCTGTTTTTCGGCGTCATGTATTTCCTGTTGCCGCTGATCGGCACGGTCGAGTTTTCGATGTCGATGCGCCGCGGGGTCTATTCGCTGGACGCCTACAAGGTCGTTTTGGCCGATCCGGTGTTTCAGCAGACATTTTCTTTTTCGGTGATCATGGCGCTGTTCACCATTGCCTTCGGCGTCCTGCTGGTGGTGCCGACGGCCTATTGGGTCCGCCTCAAGGTGCCGGGCCTGCGTCCTTACGTCGAGTTCATCACCCTACTGCCGCTGGTCATTCCGGCGATCGTGATCGTGTTCGGCTATATCAGGCTCTATAATACATCATCGTTTCTGCCGATGACGGGTTCAGCGTTTGGCACCAATATCCTGCTGATGTTCGGCTATGCGACCCTTGCCCTGCCGTACATGTACCGCGCCGTCGATACCGGATTGCGCACCATCGACGTTGGCACACTGACCGAGGCGGCGCAGTCGCTGGGGGCAAGCTGGTTCACCATCATGGCGCGGGTGATCCTGCCCAACGTGCTGGCGGCGGTGCTGTCGGGGGCGTTCCTGACCTTTGCCATCGTGATCGGAGAGTTCACGATGGCAGCACTTCTCGACCGTCCGGCCTTTGGCCCCTATATGCAGA
>JBBKXP010000434.1:0-3503 GCA_037969545.1 Paracoccaceae bacterium
CTGCCGACATGGCCGCGCCCGCCCGAATGAGCCGGCTTTTGCAGGGTGATGTCGGGTCCGGCAAGACGCTGGTGGCGCTGCAGGCGCTGCTGATTGCTGTCGAGGCGGGCGGTCAGGCGGTGATGATGGCGCCGACCGAAATTCTGGCACGCCAGCATCTGGCGGGGCTGCAACCGCTGACTGCAGCAGCCGGCGTGGTGCTGGAAATGCTGACCGGACGCGACAAGGGCGCAGAGCGTGCGGCCAAGCTGGCCGCATTGGCGCGCGGCGATATTCAGGTGGTGGTCGGCACCCATGCGGTATTTCAAAAGGATGTGGCGTTTCACGATCTGCGGCTTGCCGTGATCGACGAGCAACACCGTTTCGGGGTTGGCCAGCGGATGGAACTGGGGGCCAAGGGGCAGGCTGCAGACGTGCTGGTCATGACAGCGACACCGATTCCGCGATCGCTGGCATTGGCGCAATACGGCGACATGGACGTCAGCGTGCTGGACGAAAAGCCACCGGGACGCATGCCCGTCCAGACAGCCCTGATCAGCACGGCGCGAACTGACGAGGTGGTTGCAAAGCTGCGAAAAGCGGTGGCCGATGGCAGGCAGGCCTATTGGGTCTGCCCACTGGTCGAAGAATCCGAGGTGAGCGATATGACCGCCGCCGAGGAACGATTCAAGCGGCTCCGCGCGGCCCTGGGTGACGGGGTTGTCGGGCTGGTGCACGGCCAACTGCCGCCTGCCGACAAGGATGCGGCGATGGCGCGGTTCATCGCGGGAACAACAAAGGTGCTGGTGGCGACGACGGTGATCGAGGTGGGCGTCGACGTGCCCAACGCCAGCATCATGGTGATCGAACGGGCCGAATCGTTCGGCTTGGCTCAGTTACACCAGTTGCGCGGTCGGGTCGGGCGCGGGTCGGCGGCCTCGACCTGCCTGCTGATGTATCAGGCGCCTCTGACCGAAGGCGGACGTCGTCGGCTTGAAATCCTGCGCGAGACCGAGGACGGGTTCAGGATATCGGAGGAGGATTTGGCGATGCGCGGCGCTGGCGATGTGATCGGAACCGCGCAGTCAGGTCTGCCCCGGTTCCGCATCGCCGATCTGGAACGGCAAGCCGGGCTGATGGCGACAGCGCAGACCGATGCGCGCCGATTGCTGCGCGACGATCCGGACCTGACATCGGTCAGAGGTCAGGCGGCGCGGGTGCTGTTATGGCTGATGGAGCAGGAAAAGGCGATACGTTTGATTTCAGTGGGTTAGCCGCTCTTACACAAATTGTTCACAAATGTTCCTTAAAAGTTCTTTACATGCCGTTAACCATGTGAGAACAAAGAGGCAACAAAGAGAACATTGAGGAGCCTTCAAATGGCCAAGCAAATCAAGAACGTCGTTGATCGGTCTGCCGACACATTGCTCGCTGATGCACTCGGGGCGCTGTCGCTGATGGTCATCTTGGTTGTGGTCTTGTATTTGCCCGCCCTTGTCTAGAATTACCGTTACTGCCCAGCGTCTTGCGCCGGTTGTCCGCTCATCGCTCTGTCCCAAGTTTGCGATGAACGACTGAACACTGCCTGTCTTTGGTCCCGAAAACGGGGGTTTGCCGCTCCCACAATCGGACGCCCGGGTCCCACGCAAGCACGCCTACCTGCCGCCGCCATCCTGTCCCGGATGCGCGGCGGTTTTTTCATGCGGATCGTGTCGCCCGGGTCTGTTCAATAGCCTCGAGCGTGGCGTCAAACGCCAACAGGATCGAAGCATGGCGGTTCTTGTAATCCTTCGCCGCCTCGAGAACCGCGAGGCCATCAAAGGGCGCCGACGGGGCAGGGCCACCGTCCTTCAACATCGCACTCAACTGGTCGCGGCCGCGCTGAACTTCGGTCGGGGTGAGGCCAATGATGTTTGCGCCGACGACAGATGCGGCCGCCTGGCCAAGCGCACAGGCCTTTACGTCCTGGCCGTAGTCGCTGATCACGCCGTCGCGCAGCGCCACGTCGACCGTCACAGTCGAGCCGCAAAGCGGGGCACGTTTGCGCGCGGTTCCGTCGGGACTATCCAGCCGCTGCGTGCGCGGCATGTCCGCAGCCAGCGCCAAAATCCTGGCCGAGTAAAGCTTGATCAGATCGGTTTCCGCAGACACGTCATTTGCCCTTTGTCGTTGCCCCTCTTAAATAGGCGGGCGCGCCGCCATTGCCAAAGGAAAATCTGCCATGCCGTTCGACCCCACAACACTGGCTTACAATGACGCCGGCCTGATTCCGGCCATTGCACAGGACGCAACTTCGGGCAAGGTCTTGATGCTTGCCTGGATGAATGCGGACTCTGTGGCGGCGACGCTGCAAAGCCATCAGGTTACATATTGGTCGCGTTCGCGGCGGCAGCTTTGGATCAAAGGCGCGACCAGCGGACACAGGCAGGAATTGGTCGAGATGCGGGTCGATTGCGATGGCGATGCACTGCTGGTGCGGGTCAACCAGACCGGACCGGCATGTCACACCGGGGCGCAAAGTTGTTTTTTCGCCAGGGTCGAGGCCTAGAGCCCGACCATGCGACGAATATCGTCAGGGGTCGCCCCTTCGGCGCGATACTTTGACAAGGCGCGTGCGTCGTCACGCTTGGCCAGCCGTTTTTCGGTATCGTCGCGGATCAGGCGGTGGTGGTGATAAATGGGCGAGGGAAGACCCAGAAGACGTTGTAGCATAACGTGAATTCTTGTCGCATCGAACAGATCCCGACCGCGCACGACATGCGTGACATCCTGCGCCGCGTCGTCAAGCACGACCGACAAATGATAGGACGTGCCCATGTCACGCCGTGCCAGAACGATGTCGCCAGCCGTGCTGGCCAGATCCGCGAGGGTGAAGCGGATGGCACCTGTTTCGTTGTTTGGTCCGGCGCCGGTTTCGGCAAATGCCAGCCCCGGCGCCGTGTCGGAACTGTGTTGCAGGCTGGCAATGTCCAGCCGCAGGGCCGCGTCGGTTGGTGGCTGCGGACCGCCACGCGGTCGATCCCGGCAAGTGCCGGGGTAGATCAGTCCATCGGGGCCGACTACCCGCCCGCCCTCTTGGGGCGCCGAGGTCGCTGCGGCAATGTCGGCGCGGGTGCAACTGCAGGCGTAAAGTTGCCCATCGTGCCAAAGCTGCTGCAAGACAGCACGGTAACGGCCCATTTGGGTTGACTGCCGCATCACCGGCTCTGGCCATTTCAGCCCCAGCCAATGCAGGTCGTGGTAAATCTGGGCCTCCCATTTTGGCCTCGCGCGGGCCTGGTCGATATCTTCGATGCGAAGCAGGAACGTCCCGTTCTGTGCCATCGCCATGTCATGCGCCAGCATGGCCGAATAGGCATGGCCTAGATGCAGCGGCCCGGTCGGCGACGGCGCAAAGCGGGTGATCACGCTTTACGCAGGATGATGATGTCCGATCCCATGCCCTTTTCCGGCAGGTGCGGGCCATGCTTGAGGAATACCTTGTTGACGCTGCCGCCGGCGATCAGCGCGGCCAGATGCGAGGT
>JBBKXP010000435.1:0-8848 GCA_037969545.1 Paracoccaceae bacterium
AGCGTCTGGGCGGCAGAGTTGATAATCTGGTCAATGGCTTGCATCGCAAAGTTGAAGGTCATGAATTCGACGATCGGCCGGGTGCCGCCAAAGGCCGCACCGACCGCGATGCCGGTGAACCCGTGTTCGGTGATCGGCGTGTCGATCACCCGCTTGGCGCCGAATTCGTCCAGCATGCCTTGGGAAATCTTGTAGGCACCCTGATATTCGCCGACTTCCTCGCCCATCAGGAATACCGTGTCGTCGCGGCGCATTTCCTCGGACATGCCTTCGCGCAATGCCTCGCGCACGGTCATCTGTTTCATCTTGGTATCGGCGGGCCAGTCGGGGCTGGCATCGGCGGGGGAAGGGACGGGCGCACCTGGTTGGGACGCGACAGGGCTGGACTTCTTGAGGCTTGCCGCCTTCTCATCAGTATCGGGCTCATCAGCATCGGGCTTCTTGTCCGCATCCGGCTTATCGGCCTTGGCTTCGGCTTTCGGTGCACTCGTCTCGGGCACATCCTCGCCTTCGTCGACCAGTACGGCGATCGGGGTATTCACCTTGACGCCTTCAGTCCCGGCGTCGATCAGGATCTTGCCGATGATGCCTTCATCGACCGCCTCGAACTCCATCGTCGCCTTGTCGGTCTCGATCTCGGCGATCAGGTCGCCGGACTTGACGGTGTCGCCTTCCTTGACCAGCCATTTGGCCAGCGTCCCTTCTTCCATCGTCGGGGACAGGGCCGGCATGAGAATTTCAGTTGCCATGTCTCAAGCCTCCTGCGGCACTTGGTCTGTATAAATGTCGGTCCAAAGCTCTTTCAGATCGGGCTCGGGGCTTTCCTTGGCGAATTCGGCGGCTTCGTTGACGATTTCCTTGATCTCCTTGTCGATCGCTTTCAGATCGTCCTCGGTGGCGTGGTTGCCGGTCAGCAGCATACTGCGGATACCCTCGATCGGGTCGCGTTCGTCCTTCATCTTCTGCACCTCTTCGCGGGTGCGGTATTTCGCCGGGTCCGACATCGAATGGCCGCGATAGCGGTAGGTCTTGACCTCGAGGATGTAAGGGCCCTTGCCGCTGCGGCAGTGTTCGACGGCGCGCTGTCCGGCCTCTTTCACCGCCAACACCGACATCCCGTCAACCTCCTCGCCCGGAATCCCATAGGCCGCGCCGCGTTCCCACAGGCTGTTGGACTTGGTCGACCGCTTGACGCTCATCCCCATCGCATACTGGTTGTTCTCGATGACGAAAACGACAGGCAAATCCCAGAGTTCGGCCATGTTGTAGGTCTCGTAAACCTGTCCCTGGTTTGCCGCTCCGTCGCCAAAATAGGCGAACGTCACCCTGCCGTTGCCCAGATATTTATCGGCAAAGGCCAGCCCGGCGCCAATCGGCACCTGTGCGCCGACAATCCCGTGGCCGCCGTAAAAGTGCTTTTCCTTGCTGAACATGTGCATCGAGCCGCCCTTGCCCTTGGAATAGCCGCCCTCGCGCCCGGTCAGTTCGGCCATGACGCCCTTGGGGTCCATCCCGCAGGCCAGCATGTGACCGTGGTCGCGGTAAGACGTGACACGCTTGTCGCCTTCCTCGGCGGCAGCCTCGAGGCCGACAACGACGGCCTCCTGGCCGATGTAAAGGTGGCAAAAACCACCGATAAGGCCCATGCCATACAACTGTCCGGCCTTTTCCTCGAACCTGCGGATCAACAACATCTCACGGTAATACAGTTTGAGTTCGTCCGCAGACACATTGGCGTTCTTCGCGGGTTTCTTGGCGGCCATCGGTCCTCCGTGCGCAGTGCGCTAATTAGTTTAGTATTAAACCATTATCTGAAGCATGGCAGACCAAAGCACGAGCGTCAATGTGATGATCGATGGTTCGCCGCTCGCAAGACCGCCATCCGGCCCGGTCACCGCCGCGCGCATGACGCTTTGTATCTGGGTAGCCTGTTCACCGGCCACTGTCGGTGCAATGTGGTCAGTCCGGGTCAGCGTAAAGCAGACCATTGGCAAGGGCACGAAAACGTCGTGGATCGGGTGACGCGACATGGACGCGGTGGCAGGGGGATGAAGTTTGCCCATGTCAGACCTTTTGGTCTTCTAGATGCAGCAAAGAAGACCCGCTAGTCTGCCGATTGGTTCCAAGGGGTTGTGGTTCCGGGCAAGGTCTGTCGTCTGGCGACGATGACTTCGTCACCTCGTCAGACTCTGCGGAAGGTCCTGCTTTCAGCGGATCACGATCTCGTCGGCACGGATCATGCCCAACACGTCGCGCGCCTGTTCGTCAAGCAGGTCAAGATCAAGATAGGTGTCCGAAAGGCGGCGGGTCAGATTTTTCATCCGCGCCACTTCGGCATTCAGGGCGGTCAATTCGGTGCGCAATTCGCGTGACTGGGCGTCGACCTCGGCCCGCTTGAACACGCCGTAGTCACCCGAAACAGCAGCAAATGTGAAATACACGGCCAGCAGCGTGCAGGTCATCAGGTAAAGAAGGGTGCCCATGCTGGGTCGGGTGCGTCGTTTCATCTGCCTGCCTTTGCGCCGCCTCTGTCGGGCGGTTTCGGGCAGATTCGCATATTTGAAACGGCTTGGGTATCCCTGATTTGAAATGATTTTCAGGTGATTGACGCACGATAGATGCTGTCGATGGTGGCCGCCAGCATGGCGTCAAAGTCTGTGTCCGACTGCTGGGCCGACAGGCCCTCGGTCAGAGCGCGGGAAAAGCTGGCGATCATGCCGGGATTCCGGGCCAGCCGGGTGTTGGCCTCGTCGCGCGAATAGCCTCCCGAAAGGGCGACGACACGCATCACCTTGGGGTGGGCGATCAGTGACGCATAGTGACCCGAAACTTCGGGCAGCGTCAGTTTGAGCATGATCTCGGTGCCGTCCGGCAACACATCGAGCTGACGCGAGATCTGATCCAGCAACGTCACTTCGGCATCGGCCTTGTCCGCAATCGAAATTGTCACTTCGGGTTCGATGATCGGAATCAGGCCGTGGCCCAACACCTGTCGCGCAATGTCAAAATGCTGGGCAACGTTCGTCGCGATGCCTGTCGGATTGGCGCCGCCGATGACCGAGCGTTCCTTGGTGCCGAAAATGCCGGCTTTGGCCGCCCGGTCAAGCAGGGTGTCCAGACCGGGCATCGGTTTCATAAGTTGACAGCTGTCAACTTCAGTCTCGAGCCCTTTGTCGATCTTCAGAAATGGCACAACGCGGTTGTCATCCCAGAGTGTCTGTGCCGCCGGTTTGCCGCCTATTTCGCGGTCCATGGTCATTTCGAAAAGAATTGCGCCTATCACCTTGTCGCCGTCGAACGCTGGCGCGTTGACGATCCGGGCACGCATCGCATGGATCTGATCAAACATTTCGGCGTCGTTGGCATAGGCCTCCTCGGGCACACCGTAAAGGCGCAGGGCCTTGGGGGTCGACCCGCCACTTTGATCGAGGGCGGCGATAAAGCCCTTGCCCTTGCGCATCTGGTTTGCCTGTGCGGTATTCATGTCATGCCCTCAACAACCGAGGCAGATCGCCCCATTTCAGTTGTTTCTAGGCAAGGGCTATGGGGGGCGCAATTCTGGTGGCGCTAACGCGTGCGAAGTTTTTTCGATGTGTCAGCCAAGTGCCGCGACACCGGGAAGCGTCTTGCCTTCCATCCATTCCAGAAACGCGCCGCCTGCGGTCGATACATAGGTGAAATCATCCGCGACCCCGGCCTGGTTCAGCGCCGCGACCGTATCGCCGCCGCCGGCGACCGATACCAGTTTACCGGCCTTGGTCAGCGCCGCCGCCGTCCGCGCCACGGCATTCGTCGCGGCGTCAAATGGTTCGATTTCGAAGGCCCCCAGCGGGCCGTTCCAGATCAGGGTTTTGGCATGCCCAAGCACCTTGGCGATATGGGCGACCGTGTCGGGCCCGGCGTCTAGGATCATCGCGTCATGCGGGCAATCGTCGACCGGCAGAGTCTGGCATTCGGCGCCAGCCTTGAAGTCCCAGGCCACGACGATGTCGCGGGGCAGGATGATATCGCACCCGGCAGTCCCGGCCTTGGCCAGAATGACGCGGGCGGTGTCAGCCAGATCATGTTCGCACAGCGATTTGCCGACGTGAATGCCTTGTGCCGCGAGAAACGTATTGGCCATACCGCCGCCGATCACCAGATGATCGACGCGGGTCACGAGGTTGCCGAGAAGTTCCAATTTTGTCGATACCTTGGCGCCGCCGACCAGCGCCACGACCGGTCGGCCCGGATTGCCAAGTGCCTTGTCCAGTGCGTGCAGTTCTTCGGCCATCAGGCGCCCGGCACAGGACGGCAGCAAATGCGCCACGCCCTCGGTCGAGGCATGGGCACGGTGCGCCGCTGAAAAGGCGTCGTTGCAGTAGGTATCGCCGAGTGTGGCGAGGAAGGCGGCCATTTTCGGGTCGTTGGCCTCTTCCATCGCGGTGAAACGGGTGTTTTCGATCAGCACGACGGTGTCCATCGGCAGGGCGTCGATCTGGTCGCGGCTGGGTTTTTCAATAAAGGTGACGGGGCGGCCAAGCGCCTTTTCCAATGCGGGCAGGGTGATGCGCAGGCTCATCTCGGGATCGGGCTTGCCCTTGGGGCGGCCGAAGTGTGCCAGCATGATCGGGGTGCCGCCGGCTGCCAGAATGTCGCGGATGGTCGGCACGAT
Source organism: Paracoccaceae bacterium (assembly GCA_037969545.1). Taxonomy (GTDB): domain Bacteria; phylum Pseudomonadota; class Alphaproteobacteria; order Rhodobacterales; family Rhodobacteraceae; genus JBBKXP01. The sequence goes on from JBBKXP010000435.1 coordinate 4,655, forward strand.
GCGGTCGATCCGTGTGGTATCGGTGACGCGTCCAGCCTCCACGGGGACGTTGATATCGACGCGCACCAGCACCCGTTTGTCGCCAAGGTCCATGTCGTCAAGGGTCTTAAAGGTCATCGTCGCCTCCTTGCCGTCTGATATCGGATAGCGACCCTTGGTTATCGCTTACAGGGGCAGGGTCAAGCAGGATCACTTGGCAATCGGCGCCTCGCGGCTTATGTCACGGGCAACGAACGCACTTAAGGAGCTGACCGTGGCCGAGATCAAAGACCCCGAGAACACCATCATCATCACCCTCAAGGACGGGCCGGTGACGATCGCATTGCTGAACGATGTGGCCCCCGGCCATGTGGCGCGGATGAAGGAACTGGCGCGTGCCGGGGCCTATGACAACGTCTGTTTCCACCGGGTCATCGACGGGTTCATGGCACAGACCGGCGATGTGGCCAATGGCAACATGGAAAACGGGTTCAACATCCGTTCCGCTGGAACCGGCGGGTCGGAGATGCCCAACCTCAAGGCCGAGTTTTCAAAGCTGCCGCACGATCGCGGCACGATTGGGGCTGCCCGTTCGGCCAGCCCTGACAGCGCCAACAGCCAATTCTTCATCAACTTCAAAGACAACCATTTCCTGAACGGGCAATACACGGTCTATGGCCGGGTGATTGACGGGATGGAGCATGTGGACGCGATCCAGCGGGGCGAACCGCCGATGAATCCCGACCGCATGATCACAGTAAAGGTCGCAACAGATGCTTAAAATTGCCGCTTTGATCGCCCTGACTGCCGCCGGTCCGGCGCTGGCCACGGGCCTTGACGTCACTGTGTCCGGTCAGGCCAACGGGACGTTCCATATCGACCTGTTCGAGGATGTCGCACCGCAGCATGTCGCCCAGATCACCGCTTTGGCGAACGAGGGCGCCTATAACGGCGTCGTCTTTCACCGGGTGATCGATGGCTTCATGGCGCAGACCGGTGATGTCGAATTCGGTCGTTCCGGAGGCGACATGGCGATGGCGGGTCTGGGTGGGTCGACCCGCCCCGATATCCCGCTTGAAGTGTCGGACAAGACGTTTCAGCGCGGTGTCGTCGGTATGGCGCGGGCCAACGATCCGAATTCGGCCAACAGCCAGTTCTTCATCATGTTTGCCCCGGGAGATTTCCTGAACGGTCAATATACCGTGGTCGGCGAAGTCACGTCAGGGATGGATGTCGTCGACCAGATCAAGCGTGGCAGCGGCGACAATGGCGCGGTTGCGGACGGTCCGGATGTGATGACCAGCGTGGTCGTCACGCCGTAACCCGACGCGCATGTCACGATCAGGCGAGGGGGCTATGCGTGGCCCCCTTTTTGCTGCGAGGCTGCCAGGACCTTTGGAGGAACCCCGATGCGCCTTTTATCCCTGATTGCCGTCTGTCTGTTCGCCGGAGCAGCCCATGCGCAACCCGCGTTCTGGGACAGCGAATGGCCGGACACCGATTTTTCAAAGACGAGCGTGGATTCGTGGGTCGAAATCCTGTCGGGTGGCCCGCCCAAGGACGGGATCCCGGCGCTGTCCGATCCGGCCTTCATCGGCGTGGCCGATGAGTCCCGGCTGGCCGATCGCGAGCCGGTGATCACGCTGGAATTGCCGGGCGAGGTGCCACGCGCCTATCCGATCCGCTATCTGGTCTGGCACGAAATCGTCAACGATGTGGTCGGTGGGGTGCCGGTGGCGGTGACGTTTTGCCCGCTCTGCAATTCCGGGATCACGTTCGACCGGCGCACTGCCGCCGGGGTGCTGACCTTTGGGGTGTCGGGCAAGCTGCGCAATTCGGACATGATCATGTATGACCGTGAAACCCAAAGCTGGTGGCAGCAGGCCACCGGGACAGGTATCGTCGGAGACCTGACCGGGGTGGAGCTGCAAAGCCTGCCCAGCTGGATGGAGGGATGGAGCGCCTTCAAGGCTCGCAATCCTGATGGTCTGGTCATGGATCAGCCTGCGGCTGGTCGCCCTTATGGGCAGAACCCCTATGTCCGCTATGACAGCGCGGATCGGCCATTTCTGTATTCCGGCGAGGTACCGCCGCATGGGATTGGACCGTTGGCGCGGGTGGTGCGCGTCGGGAACCGGGCCTGGCCACTGACCCGGCTGGCCGATGAAGGGCAGATTGCCGAGGCCGGTCTGGTTATTTCATGGGCCGAAGGGCAGGCCTCGGCGCTGGATACCGCGCAGATTTCCGGCGGCCGCGAGGTCGGCAATGTCCGGGTCCGCGATGCCGCCGGGGCGGATATGGCGCATGATGTGATGTTCGCATTTGCCTTCGACGCCTTCTGGCCTGACGGGCAGTGGATGCTGGGCCAATAGGTGTTGCGCCCGCTTGCGCGGTCGCCAGAGGGGGCGCTGCCCCCCGGCCTTGCGGCCGCCCCCCGGAGTTGTTGATGCAAAGTGAAGGGGGTCAGGTGCCGCAGAAAGTCTGGCGCACCTTTTCGTTGTCGCGCGGCGGGGTGGCGAAGGTCGGGTTCGCCGTGAAGGGCGTTGTGACGGCGGCCAGCATCGCGTGGAACGGGCCGAGATCGCCATCAGTGCCAGCGCGGATCGCCGCTTCGATCAGGTGGGTGCGCGGGATCACCTGCGGGTTTGTGCGGGCCATCAACTTTTTGGCAGGCTTACGGGTCTGCCAGCGTTTCGCCCAAGCGTCGAAATCATCGCGGTTCAGGAACTGGTCGCGGGCAGTTTCGGTGGACAGGGCGGCAAAGGTGTTGGTGAAATCCGCGCCGTCCTGCGCCATCAGGGCCAACAGGTCTTCGATCAGGGTCTGGTCGTCGGGCGTCGGATCGGACAGCCCGATTTTGGCAGCGAAACGGCCCAACCATGCGGCCTCGTAAACTTCAGGAAAGTGATTGATGATATCGGTGAATTCCGCGACTGCGGCCGCGCTGTCGGGCATCAGCGGCACCAGCGCAGTCGCGAATTGGGCAATGTTCCAGAGGGCGACGTGCGGCTGGTTGGCGTAGGCATAGCGTCCCTGATGGTCGATCGAACTGAAGACCGTGTCAGGGTGATAGGCGTCCAAAAAGGCGCAGGGGCCGTAGTCGATGGTTTCGCCTGACACAGCCATGTTGTCGGTATTCATCACGCCATGAATGAACCCGACCGCGGCCCAAGCGGCGATCAGGCGGGCCTGCTGGGTCATCATGCCCCGCAGCAGGTCTGCGGGACCCTTGGCGTCGGGGTAATGCCGTGCGCGCACATGGTCGGCGAGGGCACGCAACGCGATTGTGTCGTTTCTTGATGCGAAGAACTGAAAAGTGCCAACCCGGATGTGGCTTTGTGCCACACGGGTCAGGACCGCGCCGGGCAAGGCGGCTTCGCGACGCACGGTTTCGCCGGTCGTGACGGCGGCCAGTGCGCGGGTCGTGGGGATGCGCAGGGCGTGCATTGCTTCGGACACCAGATATTCCCGCAACACCGGCCCAAGCCAGGCGCGCCCGTCGCCACTGCGGCTGTAGGGGGTCGGTCCCGCCCCCTTGAGCTGGATATCGCGGCGGATGCCGTCGCTGCCGATCACCTCGCCCAGCAGGATTGCGCGACCATCACCCAGTTGCGGATTCCAGTGTCCGAACTGGTGCCCGGCATAGGCCTGGGCGATCGGATGCGCGCCAATGAAAGGCATGTTTCCGGCAAGCGCCTGAATGCCTTCGGGGCCGCGCAGGCCAGTAGGATCAATCCCGAGAAGTTGCGCCAGATCGTCATTCACCGCGATCAGGGCGGGCGCGCGCACCGGCGTGGGCGGCAAGGCGGAAAACATCTGCGACGGCAGGCGGGCGTAGGAGTTGTCGAAGGGTATGTGCAATGTCATGACCACAATATAGGTGCAGCAGGGCGCGGTGACTAGAACCGTCGCGTCATCAGGACCGTGCTGTCGGCGCTAAATCCGGCACGCGTAAACAGTGCCTGTGTCGCGGGGTCGGTGCTGCTGGCCACGTGAAGCGCCCTGATCCCGGCGTCGCGCAAGGACGCGGCAAGGGCAAGCAGCACCTCGGCGGCGATGCCGCGACGGCGCACACCGGGGCGCACGTACAATTCGTCCAGCATGGCGTCCATGCCACCCGCCGCGATGGACCAGCCGAACGACACAATGACATAGCCGGTCGGCGCACGGCGCGGGCCGAACAGGTAGGCGGCCCCCTGCGGTGCGCCTGCCAGC
>JBBKXP010000436.1:0-5237 GCA_037969545.1 Paracoccaceae bacterium
AACCACGGCACCGGGCGCGGCGCATGTGCAGTCGCCGTGACGGCAAACCTTTCGGCACAAAGCCGGCATCCTGAAATTTCTGCGATCAACCTGTCCATTGCCTTGGCCTAAGCCGCCACTTGCCCATTGAAAAGCCCCGGGGCCGTTGCCCCCTGCCCGCAATTGGCCTAATCACCACCCAAAGACAAAAAGGGGCCGTGGATGTATCGCGTCTGGAACTTTGTGACGAACTATTCGCTGTTGCTGATTATCGGCGCATTGCTTGCTTTGATCTGGGCGAACACCCACCCCGAAAGCTATCATCACCTTGTCGATTTCATTCTGATCGACCACTTTTTCATCGGCCATGCCCATTATGATGCCGGCGGTGCGGTCGAATACCGCACCCTGACCCTGCACTACCTCGTCAACGACGTGCTGATGGCCTTTTTCTTTGCCATCGCCGCCAAGGAAGTCTGGGAAGCGGTGATCCTTGAAAACGGCAGTCTGCGTGGAAAAAAGGCGGCGACGCCGCTGGTCGCGACCCTTGGGGGCATGATCGGACCGATCACGGTCTATCTTGGATTGGCCGCCTTTCTCGGCTCCGATACCTACGATGCCGTCGCCCGGGGGTGGGCGATTCCAACCGCCACCGACATCGCTTTCAGCTATCTAGTCGGGCGAATGGTCTTTGGCGCCGGGCACCCGGCTGTCCGATTTCTGCTGTTGCTCGCCATCGCGGACGATGCGGCAGGGCTGATCATTCTCGCGGTCTTTTACCCCTCGGGCGACCTTGCGCCATTGTGGTTGCTGCTGTCGCTGGGGGCCGCGATCGGTGTCTTTGTGCTGGCCAACTGGTTGCCCCGGCGGCTGGACAGGGGAAATGAATCGCGTCCGAATTCGACCTGGATGCGCAACAAGCTGTCGTTCTGGCCTTATCTGATCGCCGCCGCACTGAGTTGGTATGGCTTTCAAGAGGCCGGGATTCACCCTGCCTTGGGCCTTTTGCCCATCGTCCCGACGATCCCGCACGCTGACCGCGCCTTCGGCATTTTCTCGGAGGCCGAACAATATCTGACGGACCTGCTGAACCACATCGAGCATATTCTGAAACACCCGGTTGAGGTGATCCTGTTCTTCTTCGGTTTCCTGAACGCGGGGGTCGAGTTTTCGTCGATCGGATCGCCGACATGGCTGGTGCTGGCGGGACTGTTGATCGGCAAGCCTGCCGGCATCCTGCTGTTCGGCTGGTTTGCGGCGCACCCGATGAAACTGGGCCTGCCGCAGGGCATGCGCACCATCGACCTGCTGGTGATCGGTTGTGTGGCGGCCATCGGTTTCACAGTGTCGCTGTTCATCGCGTCTGTCGCCTTTGACGACACCACGATGCTGGGCGATATTCACGTCCGTGACGCCGCGAAGATGGGTGCGCTATTCAGCTTTGCCGCCGCAATCATATCGATCGTTGTCGGGAAACTGACGGGCGTCGTCAAACAACAGGGCTGATTTGCTGGCCATGCGGCACACCCCCGGGTGAAAACACCTGTTTTTCAACAGAAAACATTGTATTTTCATCCATGTTTCCGACATACTGCGCGAAAAGGCGCGATGTGACTTCGCGTCAACCATCGTCCGTCAGAAAGGACGAAGCCCGTGCAGGGCAGAGCGGAAAACAGATGCTCGAATTTGTGAACGTCAGCAAATCGTTCTGGACAGGACAGCAGCGCAAAGTGATCCTTGACCGCGTTTCTTTTCGTGTCGAACTGGGGCAGAGCCTGGGCATCCTCGCACCCAATGGGACCGGCAAGACAACCCTGATCAACATGATGGCGGGCCTTGAAAAGCCCGACGAGGGCGAAATTCGCAAATCATGCCGCATATCGTTTCCACTGGGATTCATGGGCGGACTGGTCAACCGTCACTCGGCCATGGAAAACACGAGATACATCGCTCGCCTGTATGGGTTGGACCCCGACTATGTGGAATCCTTTTGTCGCTGGATGTGCGAAATCAAGGAATATTTCGACATGCCCGTCGGCACCTACAGTCAGGGCATGCGGGCGCGGCTCATGTTCGCCCTGATGCTTGCCCTTGATTTTGACATATACTTGATCGACGAAGGGATGCCGCAAACCACCGATGTCGAATTCAATCGCAAGGCGGGCGAGGTTCTGCGCGAACGACTGGAAACAACCACCGTGATCATCGTGTCGCATCAGGCATCCACGCTGGAACGTTTCGCCCAATCGGCTGCCATCCTGCGCGACGGGCAGTTCATCATGTTTGACACCTTGGAAGAGGCAAAGCAGCTTTATGACTACCAAACCCAAGGCTAGCAAATTCCGGATCCGGCGCAACGCCCCGACGGGCGACGTTGGCGAAACCGCGCAAACCGCCGCGACCGATCCGGCGCCGACGGTCGACAAGTCTGGCTTGGCCAATCTGGACAGTCCTGCCGTGGTTGCGGCTGAAACCGACATCGAAGAAATCCGCCGGGAAGGTCTGACTGGTCGGCAGTTGCGCATGGCCCGCCGGGTCGCGCAGAGAAACGGTCTGGCAGTCACCTCGGACTTCGATGCTGTGCGACAGCTTCGATTGGCCGGCATCGACCCGTTTCAGCGTTCGACCATCCTTGAACTGGTCGTGCCGGGAAATCTGGTGCTGGGCGCCGGGCCAGACAGTGACCAACCCGCAAATTTGCCGCAAACCACTGAAAACCCATCCGGGCGCATCCAGTTGCCGCAAACCGTGGCAATTGGCGGCAACCGCAATCTGCCGTCCGTCGATGTGACAGGTCCGGCCGAGCGCCGCGCCGGTGAAATCCTGAAAATCCAGCGCGATATCGCCAAGCGACGCAAACGCCAGCTCGCCATGCTGTTTGCCCGGCTAGCCACGTTTGTGTTCTTGCCGGCGACACTCGCAGGGATCTATTTCTATGTGATCGCGACTCCGATGTATGCTACCAAGACCGAATTCGTCATTCAGCAGGCCCAGGCCGCTGGCAGTGCGGCGGGCCTTGGCGGCCTGTTTCAGGGCACCTCGATGGCAACCCAGCAGGACAGCATCACTGTGCAGTCATATCTCACGTCGCGCGATGCCATGTTGCGGCTTGACCAGGACCACGGATTTAAAACCCATTTCAGCCAGCCTTTCATCGACCCGATTCAACGCCTGCCCGAAACCGCAACCAACGAGCAGGCATTCAAACTGTATCAAAGCCACGTCAAGATCAGCTACGACCCGACCGAGGGGATTCTCAAGATGGAGGTCGTCGCCGCCGACCCGGAAAAGAGCCAGGAATTTTCCGAGGCATTGGTTGGCTATGCAGAAGAACGCGTTGATCAATTGACCCAGCGACTGCGCGAAGATCAGATGGAAGGTGCCCTGCAAAGCTATGAAAGCTCGGAAACGCGCCGCGCCGAAGCCCTGCAAAACCTCCTGGACATCCAGAACGATGTTTCGGTCATTGACGCCCCCGGCGAGATTGGCGCGGTGCTGTCCCAAATTACGACGCTGGAAGCGCAGCGCCTGCAAAAGGTGCTGGAACTAACGTCAATGCGAAATGCCCGCCGTCCCAACGAAGGTCGCGTTGCGGCTGTCGAAAGCGAAATCGCTGCCATCGAATCCCTGATTGGCGAACTGAGAATGCAGATGACTCAATCCGGCGGCAGCAATTCCAACTTGGCTGCCAAAACCACGGAACTGAGGTTGGCGGAAGAAAATTACCAGTTTCAGGTCGTCATGGTTCAACAGGCGCAGACGATGATGGAAACCGCGCGAATCGAGGCGAACCGGCAGGTTCGCTATCTGTCATTGGGCGTCGTTCCGGTTGCGCCCGACGATCCGACATACCCGCGTGCGTTTGAAAATACGCTTGTATCCTTGTTGATCTTTTCCGGCATCTACCTGATGATCTCGCTGACCGCGTCGATCCTGCGCGAGCAGGTGTCGTCCTGATGCATGACGTCACGATCGGCCCTCTGACCGTAGGTAACGACCGCCCCCTGCTGGTCATCGCCGGACCATGCCAGCTGGAAAGTCTCGACCACGCCCAGATGATCGCGGGACACATGGCCGAGGTCTGCGCCAAGGCGGGCGCACAATACGTGTTCAAGGCAAGCTATGACAAGGCCAACCGCACCGCACTGGGGGGCAAGCGCGGCCTCGGTATCGACGCCGGCCTTAAGGTCATGCAGGCGGTGAAAGACGCGATCGGTTGCCCGACCCTGACCGACATTCACGAGCGCGAGCAATGCGCCCCCGTCGCCGCTGCTGTCGACATCCTGCAAATCCCGGCTTTCCTTTGTCGTCAGACCGACCTGCTGATCGCCGCCGGTGAAACCGGGGCCGCTATCAACGTCAAGAAAGGGCAGTTCCTTGCGCCTTGGGATATGCCCAATGTCATCGCCAAGATTGAAAGCACCGGCAACACGCGCATCCTGCTGACCGAACGGGGCAGCTCGTTCGGCTATAACACCCTGGTCGCCGATATGCGCGCCCTGCCACAGATGGCGGCCACCGGGTATCCGGTCGTGATGGACGCGACCCATTCGGTGCAACAGCCCGGCGGCAAGGGCGGTTCGTCCGGCGGTCAGCGCGAATTTGCCCCGGTGATGGCCCGCGCTGCGGTCAGTCTCGGGATTGCGGCGGTGTTCATCGAAACCCATCAAGACCCTGACAACGCACCCTCGGACGGGCCGAACATGATCCCGCTCGACCAGATGGAAAAACTGGTCGCCTCGCTGATGACGTTCGACGCCCTGGCAAAGGCCGACCCGATCCGCCTTTAGGGTTGCGTGTTGCCGCCCTGCGCCTAAGGTTGGCGAGAGTTCTCCCAACCAGATGAACCGATGCGCATTCTTGCCCTCTGCCTGCTGCTTTTAACTGCTGCTCTGCCCGCCACCGGGCAGGATGCAGACGGCCCTGGCGGCATCATCGCCACCGAAAGCACCGACGCTGACAACATCGCGATTGCCAACCGCATCCGCGAAATCCTTGCCGCACTTGGCGGCTACGAGGACGTGACCGTTCAGGTCGACAACGGCATCGTCACGCTGCAGGGCACCACCGCCTCGTCCGCCGAAGCGACTGAACTGGACCGGTTGGCGGCCCGTGTCGCGGGGGTCGTCGCGGTCAAGAACGGCGTTACCGAAACCGCCGACATCGTACGCCGGCTTGACCCGGCGATGGATCGGTTCCGGGCCCGGATCGACCAGATCGTCGCGTTTTTGCCCATCGCGCTGATTGCCGGCGCGGTC